>JAICJP010000425.1 GCA_025928375.1 Candidatus Sulfotelmatobacter sp. | reverse complement strand
TCGGTCCAGAAAAAGTCGAATGCGCCCCGTTCGATTTCTTCCAGGAGATCGTCATCCGTTCCGCGATAACGAACGCGCTTGGGCTCAACGAAAGGAGAATGATTGGGGAGTCGTTTGTCGAGAGCAAACACGCGCGAAAAGGGCAAGGCAACCGTGCCAGCAGCCACTCCGCGCAGCAATTCCCGCCTGGTGAAACCCAATTTTCGGTGCATTACAAGGGAAAGGCCAACTAGAGAGAATAACCCTTGTATGCGTCCTTCCCGAGGGTCGGAAGACGAAGAGTAACGGTGGGGAGATGTTTAAGGGGCCACTGAGCGCTGCAGCCCATCCCAGACCACACGGTGAAACAGTTCGTCCATTTCCCGCGGTGATTCTTTTGCGCCGCGATCGAGCCACCATCGCAGCAGCGCCAGCAAGCTTCCCGCCAAGGCAAAGGCGCGAGCACCCAGTTCTCGTTCCAGTAGATTCGAGGGAAGGTTGGATTCCCTGAGGCGTTGCTCAATTCCGCGTGCGAAGTAGCCTTGCGCGAGATCGAAAAAATCATGGAGACGGCCGGAGTCGGCCAGCGCACGGTACATCTTATTCTTCGGTCCGCCGATGTGCTGGAGCATCTCCGTGACCGGGACAACTCGATGTGAGTTTTCTTTTCGCCTCGTAAGCAACGTGCTCATCGTTTCCAGAAACATTTCCAGCTGGCTGAGAAGCAGGTCGTTCTTGTCGCGGAAGTGAAGGTAGAAAGTAGAACGACCGACCGATGCCCGGTCCAGCACATCCTGCACGGTAATATCGTCGATCGGTTTCTCCGCCATTAACTGGACCAGCGCACTGCCGAGCCGCTGGTGCGTACGCCGGATGCGCTCATCGGGCTTTCGGCGCTGTTTCTTCTGTTTGCTCACCATAGACGGCAGATGCAGCGCTCATTGTTGGACATTGATGGCATCTTTGTTCAACAACTCGGACTCACTCTCGACGGGACAACGCGTGAGCGCTACATTGCGAATCATAAGACAAACGCCGCTGCAAAGGAGAATATCGATGAACCATTTCCGTTTACTTGCAACCGGGCCGATACTGATGTTCGCGCTGATTTGCCCTGCTCAACAGACCCCTGGTGCTCCCGCGGATCCCGGCAAACAACACGAGCAGAGCGCCGCTGACGGACACTTGAGAGCCTTATCGGAGAGGCTTGATCTCAGCGCCGATCAGCAGGTCAAAATCAAACCCATCCTCGAACAAATGCTTGCCGCGCGAGAAAAGATAAGGCAGGACGGCAGCCTTTCCAACGAAGCGCGACAGGAAAAACAAAAAAACCTGCATGAAAAGGCCGACAAACAGCTTCGCCAGTTCCTGAACGAGGAGCAGAAGAGAAAGCTGGATCAACTTGAGCAGGAACCTCACCCTGGGCTGCATAGCAACTAGGCCGCGTGGCCGGCTACGCACGTTTCGAGAAGCAGTGTCGGCCGCTCCGGCACTGCTTGGGCTCGACCAGTTGGTCGTCAGGCCCGCAGGCCCCCATGGTTTGCAGACACCAATACGCCGCTGTGCTGGAGCCGCCGCGCTGCCAGCCTTCATAGCCGATGGCATTTCCGTATGCCGTCTTGGTGCGGATGAAGCGGCAGACCTCTGGCAGTTCGGCGAGATCCGGAGTTTCGATCTCGGGTTCATCCATGAACTCGCGCATCACGCCTCCTGGCCTGCGGCCATAATCGTGCGCCGCACCACAGCTTCGAACATGGGAACCTTGTATGCATTCTGCGAGAGCGGCGTGGCGCCCTGCATGGCAGCAGCCGCGGCGTCGCGCGCGCTCTGTTCGTTGAGCGGTTTGCCAGTCAAAGCTTTCTCCGCCGCAGTTGCTCGCCATGGCACCGGGGCCGCGGCGCCCAGCACGATGGAGGCTTTGCTAACCACACCACCACGGGGCTCCAGCACGACGGCGACCTCGGCCAAAGGCCAGTCGAACGATTCTTTCTGTCCGATCTTGGTGTACGCAGACCGCGTGGAATCCGATGGCGCCGGTACGCGAATCTCCGTAAGCAGCTCGCCGGAATTGAGCACGTGCTCGCGGGTCACGTCCGTCTCCGGACGCACGAAGAGATCATCGAGCGCGATCTCGCGCGCACCTTTCTTGCCTTTCACCTGTACCTTTGCACCCAAGGCGGTGAGTGCGCAGGCAGCCGCCGAGGGGTGCACGATCGCGCATATCTCGTTATCGAAGACGGCGTGATACTCGTTCTCGCCATCCTGGGCGAAGCACTCGTCGCCTCCCTTGCGCCGGCAGTGGAAATGCTCGTTGCGGAAATACCAGCAGCGCGGACGTTGCAGCAAGTTGCCGCCCACCGTGGCCATATTGCGGATGTGCGGAGTGGCCGCGTTCAGTGCGGCATCGGCCAGAACCCTGTAGCGCTGGCGGATTATCGGATGCTCCGCGATCGTGGTCAGGGTCACCATAGGCCCAAGGCGGAGCCATCCGGACTCTTCCTTCACGTAGTCGAGGTCGGGGATGGAACGAATGTTGACCAGGCGAGATGGCGAATCCAGGCCTTCTTTCAGGCGATCCATCAGGTCGACGCCGCCGGCTTTGGCCAGGCTCTTGTCGTTGAGCTGCCCGATGGCATCATCGATGGAGCGGGCATTCGTCCATTCAAAACGGGTGATCATGCGACACCTCCTTGCTTCACCTTGCCGAGTGCGGTGAGGACGCGCGCAGGCGTCATCGGTAGTTCGTACATACGCACGCCGGTGGCGTTGTATACGGCGTTGGCAACGGCGGCGGCACCTGGAATCTTCGCCGGCTCGCCAATGCCTCCGGCGTCGGTCGAACTTCGAGCCAGGTAATCCTCGATGAAGTGGACTTCGATCTGCGGCATGTCTTTCGCACCGATAATCTTGTACTCCTCCATGTTGGGGTTCACCATGATGCCGGTGTTCTGATCGAGGCGGCGATCTTCGAACAGAGCGTACGAGATGGCTTGCAGGATGCCGCCGTTCACCTGGCTTTCAAGTCCCAGGATGTTCATCGGGCGTCCGCAGTCGTGCACCGCGACCACCCGCTCCACGCGGATCACTCCAGTCTCGGTGTCGACCGCAACTTCGGCGAACTGCACGCCGCCGAGGAAAATCATGTCTCGCTTGCCGTATTCAGGGCTGCGCATGGCGGTCGCCGATACAGTCTCGGTTTTCATGGCACCGGCAGCTTGCTTGAAGCTGGCGGACTTTCCCGAGTCGCTGCTGACGTTTCCATCGGCAACCCGGAGAGAGGCTGCCGGGACACGCCAGGCAGATGCCACCTCCTTGACGAAGCGTCCTTTGGCTTTGAAAGCGGCGTTGCGAACAGCAGGTGTAATCGAAGTAGTCGTCATGCTGCCGCCAGAAGGCGGCCCGGGCGGCATGCTGGTGTCACCGACGCGCACAGTGATGTCGCGGGGCTGCAACCCGAGTTCCTCGGCGACAATTTCCGCGATCACGGTCTTGATTCCGCCCCCAATGTCCTGCACGGCCGAGAGCGCTTCCACCGAACCATCCTGGTGAATGCGGACTTCGCAACCGGAATCCATGCTGTTGATG
>JAICJP010000211.1 GCA_025928375.1 Candidatus Sulfotelmatobacter sp. | reverse complement strand
CATCTTGGGACGCGCTCAAGCGCAGCTTCGCGTAGTCGGCTCGATTCCTGCCTGCTGCCAGCAATGCCCGGTTGATCTTCGCGAACCGCACTGCCAACGGATCGTAGTCGATCACATACAGCGCCTCGGCTCCGGTCAGTGCAGCTCCGATAAACGAGCGCTCTGTACCAACCGACACGTACACCCCGTGATGGCTTCTGCGGTAGATGGACAAAGCTACGGCAGGATGCTGCTCATTAGGAGGGATGTAGATGCCCGGAGTGGCCTGCCGCTCAGCACTCGCCCCCTGTAACTGAGAGTAACCGTCAGTGTTGAAAATAGTAAATACAACAAAAACGACCAGAGCGGCTCGAATCATGCAGGCAAGCAGCAGTCGCTCGCCTTTGGGTGCCGACAGGTAGCGTAAACGCGATTTAACATCCCGAACTAACACTTCCAACACATCATTCCCGTTTCTTCGTCCGGAAATCATACTCGGATTTGTTCGGAATCGGGAGGAGGCTCCCAGCCTTGCCGCCGCGGATAGCATCGCGAAAACTAAGCCGCTGCTACTGAACCTTTAATAGCTCCGAACATTGCTGTACTTAAAGGAATTGTGCCTTTGCTCCTCAAAGGGATTCATCAAGAGTCCGCCCACTCTCGCCAGAGGATGCGCAGAGATACATCGGTCTGTGATACAGGTCATAGTTTTGCGTGAACATTGAAGCGTAAAAAAAAATAAGCCTACTAAGTTCATTCCGAGAACTGTAGACCGGCAAAGCGCCTGCTGCTGCCTGAGAGGGATGGCAGTAGGCCCTTTGTTTATAGAAGCTAGGGACGGACCGGCGTAGGATTTTTTGGCCGGATACTCCCAGCGACGCAACATATTTGCCTACGTTCACAACCCAGTGATCCGACTCACAGAATCGCGTGATTGCCGCTACAATAACGATTTTTCTGCTTGACAACCGTTACCGGCTAGCTCTACACCGTAAACGTTTACGATTTCTTCAACCCGTCACCGTTCCAGCTCTGCCTGGAACCCAACCGTCCGGAGGCAAAAGTTCGGGAGGCGCTCCATGAGATTTTCCGTCTTCATTCGATGTTTACTAGTAATTACCTTTCTCGCTGTGGGCACGCTGTCTTTCGCCCAGGAAGCAACTATTTTGGGAACCATCACGGACCCTTCGGGGGCCGCCATTTCTGATGTCAGGATAACGCTCACCAATACCGACACGGGGATCTCCAGCACCGTGACCGGCAGCAGCGACGGCCAGTACGTCGCTCCCGACCTGCACATTGGACATTACGTCGTCCGTGCTGTAGCGGGCGGCTTCAAAAACGCCGAGCAGAAAGGTATCACCTTGCAGGTCGGCGACCGCGCCCGCGTTGATTTCAAACTGCAGGTTGGAAACGTGCAGGAGACAATTACCGTCGAAGCCAATCCTGTCGCGGTACAGACCGATACCGGCGAAGTCAGCAGCGTGGTTTCCGGCCAGCAGATCTCGCAGCTTGCCACCAACGGCCGCAGCGTGTTCCAGCTTGAGGGACTCTCGACTGGCGCTTCCGGCGTGCAAGCAGATTTCCAGGTTCCGACTTCTGCCGGCGGCGATTTCAACGTGAGTTTTAATGGCCAGCGTGTCAGCCACAATCTCTGGCTCATTGATGGAGGTGAGGCTGCCGATCGTGGAGGTGGGGGTGGCGCTGATGTTCTGCCATCAATGGATGCCATCTCCGAGTTCCGAACCATGACCTCGAACTACAGTGCAGAATACGGCCTGTCTTCGGCAGGTACCATGACCATGGTCATCAAGTCTGGCGCCAAGCAGCTTCATGCGACAGCGTTTTACTTTGGCCGCAATGATGCTCTGGATGCTCGCAACTATTTCAATCCGGCTCCCAACAAAGTTGCCGAATTGCGCTTCCATGATTTTGGCTTTAACGTGGGCGGACCAGTTTCGTTCCATCCCACCAACCCCAAGACGTTCTTCTTCTACAACATGGAATGGCGCCGCTATATCTCAGGCGGCCTCTTCAACGTGACCGCTCCTTTGGCCAGCATGTATCCGAATGCGAGCGGTGATGTTGTGCTGCCCGGAACCCTTGGAAACGGCAACCCGACGCAAGTAGTGGTCCCTGCCAATATCGCCACTATTGCACCCAGCTGCCCTGCCGGCAGTCTCGTACCAGGACTGCCATTTCCGAACAACACTATTCCCGCCTGCGCGGTGAATGCGAACGCCGCCGCGCTGCTCGGGGCCGGAATCTTCCCGAAGCCAACTAACGTCAACAGTTGGACGTTCATTGGAGGTGGCAAATCTCCAACCACCGGCAGAGAGGAGATCGCCCGTATTGATCATCAGTTTTCGGACAAGCTTTCCGTCTTCGGGCACTGGATTTCCGACCACGCACTCCAGACCTACGGCACGACCATGTGGAGCGGAGACAACGTTCCGACCGTGGGCAACACATTCGGGAACCCGTCTTACCATGCCATAGTCCACGCAACCTACGCGATCCGTCCAAATCTGCTGAACGAAATCGCGTTCAATTACAACGGTAACCGCATTAACATCCTGCCCAACGGAGTCTATCAACAGCCGTCGGCCTTCACCGAGGGTGCGAACAAAATCTTCAGCGGCACCAATGAACTCAACCGCATTCCCGATATGAATTTGTCCGGGAGCACGAACACGCATTACACAGTGAACTGGATTCCCTGGAAAAACACCGCGAATGATTATCAAGTTCGCGATGATGTTTCCTGGGTGAAGGGTGCGCACCAGTTGAAGTTTGGTTTCAGCTGGTCGATCTACAAGAAAGTCCAGGACTATTTCGCTAATACCCAAGGTAACTTCACCTTCGACGGCTCGGCTACCAAGCCAGCGGCATGCGATTCCTCGGCTCCGAACACCACCTGCGGGTTGGATTACGCGGACTTCGTTCTAGGTCTCGCCCAAGGCTACGCGGAGCAGGCTTACAAGGGCATCGGCCATTGGCACGCTATCTCTCCAGCCGCTTATGTTCAGGACAACTGGCGTGCAACCAACCGGTTGACTTTGAACCTGGGACTGCGCTGGGATGGAATTCCGCATACCTATGAGGCTAACCAAAACCAGACCAACTTCTATCCCAACCTCTACAACCCAGCCAATGCGCCGATTTGGGCAAATGCCTCGGACACGCAAATCGCCGCGAACAGTCCGGGTTTGGGGCCCAGCCCAGTGTCATCCCTGCAGGGCTACCAGTTCTACCTGAACGGGATGGGTATTGGAGGCAAGAACGGACTTCCGAAAGGCCTTGCTAACGATGCCTGGTGGAACTTCGGGCCGCGTCTTGCCTTTGCCTATGACCTGACGGGATCCGGTAAGACAGTACTCCGCGGTGGTTACGGCGTTATGTACGAACGCATTCAGGGCAATGATATGTACAACGGCGCAACTAATCCTCCGTTCGGGTACAGTCTGGGGGTTAACAACGTCCTATTGGACGATCCGCATAACACCTGGACCTCCGGAACCATTTCGGTTCCGATCGTGCCCTCCGGCGTTGTCGGAATTAACCGCAACTACTCCGCCCCCAGAGTCTCTCAGTTCAGCGTGGGGGTTCAACAGGCACTGCGAAGGAAGGCCCTGTTCTCAGTCTCCTATGTCGGGAGTCTGGACAGAAACCTGAGCTACTGGCAGGAAGTGAATCTGCCACCCCAGAGCCTGCTACCGTGCCTCACCGCGGGGAATTGTCCGACGGGCACCGCTCCATTCAATGGCTTGCTCACCTATCCAGGCTACACCTCGATAAGGCAGGCCTTCACCGGCGCCAACTCACATTACAACTCGCTGCAGATGGAGTTGCGCGGCCAGATGTATCGTGACCTCAACCTCCAGGTCGGTTACACCTTAGCCAAGGCTGTCGACCCCAGTTCCGGGAACGGCGGCAACGGCTGGGACTTGAACTCGGTAACCAATCCGTATGCGGGTTGGCAGTATGACGTCGGGCCGTCTCAACTCGACCGCACCCATGTCGCTTTCGTCAACTTTGTTTACGACATTCCGCTGCTCAAGAACAGTTCCAACCGCCTCCTCAAGTCAACGTTGGGTGGATGGCAGCTGTCCGGCATCGTCATGATGCAATCAGGCCCAATCCTGAACCTTGGACTCAGCGGTCACAATGTCGCCAGCATCTTCCCGGGTGGCGACGTACAAAATCGGCCAGACCGGAATGGAAATGTTTCCTATCCCAAGACGGTCAACCAGTGGTTCAACCCAGCGGCGTTCACATTCCCGGCCGACGGGACTTGGGGCACTCTGGGACATGACGCACTCCGTGGACCTGGCCGTGATAACTGGAATCTCTCGCTGTTCAAGAGTTTCCTACTAAGTGAAACTCGCGGCAGCCGCTTTGAGTTCCGCGCCGAGAGCTTCAATACTTGGAACCACACCCAGTTTGGAGCGCCCGGCGTAAATGGCGGCGTAAGTACGAACTTGGGCGCAGGCAACTTTGGTGCTATTACAAGTGCCTACGATCCTCGTGTGTTCCAGCTCGGAGCAAAGCTGATCTTTTAGCTGATCGCTCCAGACTCAATCTTCTTCCGCCCGCAGCCACCCCGGTGCGGGCGGAACTTTTTTAAGAGCTTTCTGTATCCTTCCCCTCAGCAGATAATAGTCCGTCTAGCCGACTCCTGACCTTTTCCACAGCTCACTCCCCTTCCATGTGACGGATAACCTTGACCCTCGCCGTGAAAAGCGCACAATGGACTCGTGGCGCATTCGCATCGCAAAATCATTCTGCCAGGAGACGTCCAGACCCGGCCTGCAATTCGGATCAGCTAAGTCTCTATTCCAGAATACTTTACGTGTAAGTCGTTCTTTGACAATACTTTACAGGCAGCGGCCCGGGGCACCTGCGGATTAACCTCTTTGCTTTTAAGACTTTGCGGAAAGAGACCATAAAAAAAAGTTTCCCGCAGGGACGAAAAACTGGCCGCTAACCCCATATTCCAGAATACTTTGCAAGTAAAGTCTCTACTTTGAAGACTTTGCGAGCTAAGAATAGTCAGGGTGGGATGACGCTGTTACAAACCGCAACTTCTGTTCGGAGTTGTCGAAGCGCAGACGCAAGCCCCGTTGGGGCGATTGATAGCAGCCCAGCGCGTTCAGCGCTGGGAAAGGCCGCGATAATTATTCAAGTCCCGGAAGGACGACTGAGTTTCGTGACAGACTCTTTTGACTGGCAGGCCGGCGGGTTCTACTTCTTCCCCAGCTTCCGGGAAATCTCTTCCACGATTTTCGGCCGCAGGTTCGCCAGGACGCTGTCCACGATGCTGGCGATGGCAGGGTCAGTGTCGGATGAGCTTTCTTCCACAGCCTTCCCGCCAACCGCCGCGGCCATAGCCGCGAGATCTTGGGGTGCCGGTATTTCCAAAATGGCGGAGGAAGCTTGGGCCGCTACGGGCTCGGAGGATTCTGGAACTGGCTCTGGGGCAGCCGCTTCGCTCAGGCCCGCCGATCGCGGCGCAGCCTCTTCCGATGAAACCGACTCCTGGACGGCCGCTGTCTCCTGTTTCACGACTTCGCGGGAATCAGCCTGGGATGGCGTAGGGCTCTCCAGTCCCGCAGCTGCCGAAGCCTCGACAATCGCCTTCTCGGGTTCTGCCGAGCTCTTAGACACGCTCTCAGGTGCGGACGCCGCGTACGCGCTCGCCACCTGTTCGAGTTCTTTGACCGCCGCCGTTACCGCTTCCGCCGCCGCGCCGCCCACCGCGCTCAGATCCTGCAGCGCTTCAGGCGCAACCGTCACCGGAACCGACGCGGAGGTCGGCGCACTCTCAGAAGAATGCAGCGAATCGGCCGTGATGGAAGCCGCGTGCCCGGTCTCCGCCGCGGCAAACTCCGCATACGCCTTCTGCATTTCCTCTTCCAGCGAAATGCCCGTCTCTTCCGGGGCCAAAGCTACCGAAACCGCGGTCCAGCGAGCAGCTTGCGAAATCGACTCTCCCACGGCCGCAGCCGCCGCCATGGTCACAGGCTCCCCGGCCGCTTCCGGTACCTCCTGAGCCGAAGGCCCAATCGCAGCGGTTACACTCTGCTCCTCTGGCGTCTCTTGCGAATGACCGACGGCGGACGAAACCTGCTCAGATTCCACAGCAGCTTTCGCTTCACCCTCGCTCACCACCTCAGTTGTGGCAGCTTCCCCTGTCGACGAGGGCGCTTCCAAACTCGCAGCCTGAACTGCCGGAATTTCGGATACCGGCTCCTCGCGATTCGGCTCTGCGATCTTGCCTTTGATGCGCGCAGCGGCAGCTGCCAGGGCAGCGATCTCTTCCGGGGTCACATCCTTCGGAAGCCCCGCATTCGCCAGCGCCCCCAGATCAACCGTCTCTTCAGATTTCTCTGCAGCCGGAGCCTCGACCGCCATCTCCCGGAACTCAGTTCGAGCACCCTTGGACGCAAGCGGAACCGCCGCCACTTCTGGCTCCGGCTCCTTTTCTTTCTCTTTCTTCTTCGAGGGGAACGCGATGCGATTCTTCCAGCCCGAGTCCTCCTCCACTGCCATCGTCTTGTCGAAGCGGGCTTCTTCGGCAGCGATCCGCCCAAAGCGGCCCGGTTTCGAAGGCTCGTTGCGCGGCACGATCTTGTCTTCCAGCTTGCTCAACGCGCTCAGCAGCTCGCTGGCTTCAAACGGCTTCACGATATAGCCGTCGGCGCGAACCCGTCTGGCCTCTTCCGGTTTGAAAGGTTCCAGCTTGCCCACCGTCAGCAGGATCGGAATGTGGGATGTATCCCCCACCTCCTTCAGCCGCTGGCAAACTTCCAGCCCGCTGTATCCGGGCATGTAAACGTCCAGCACGATCAGATCCGGCCGTTGCTCCCCTATCTTTTTGAGCGCCGCGGAGCCGTTATTGACGGTAAGTACCTCATATCCCGCGTCGGCGAGAATTTTCCGCCCCATGTTCTGAGCGGTTACGCTGTCATCGGCAAGCAGTATCTTCCGAGCCAAAAGGGTTCCTCTGATGAGGGGAGATATCGCGAAGGTAACCTGCCCTCCAACCTAAGTCAATGATCCGGAAGGGAGGTAACTGGTTACTACTGGTCAGCATCTAGTGCGTGAAGCCCGGCCGCTACCACGCTCACTGCGCTCCCGGGGCGGATGATTGCATCCGCCCCTACACGAGCTAAAACGGATTGATCTTCTTCAATCCTTTCTTCTTGTGCTTCTTGCTGCTGGAGAGATCCTCATCGCTGGCGGGAGTCGAGTCGGCTGCCGCCGCGGAGGGCCCCTGCTGCTGAATCTCATTGACCTGTGTGGGTGGCGGCAACGGCTGATCACTGCCTGTATCCACTGGTTTCAGCTCGTTCGGATCCGCCGGAGCGGTGGGCTTGAGTTCATTGGGGTCCGGCGAGTTCGCAGGGGTTGGGACGCTCGGGTTCGATGAAGTGGTCTTGGCAAACGGGGTTCCGCCAGGAACCGTCGCATCACTGGCCGGAGGAAGATCTGCTCCCGGTTTGCTGATGATCTCGACGCCTACACTCTTCTCTCCCGAGCCACCGGCATCAGGCATCCCCGCAGCGCCGCGAGCTTCTTTGCTCACCACGCTAGTCGCCGAGACT
>JAICJP010000050.1 GCA_025928375.1 Candidatus Sulfotelmatobacter sp. | reverse complement strand
GCCTTGTCGTCGATGTAGAGCATGCCGCCGCCGATCATTACTGACACGAACATCGCTAACACCAGGGAGCCGGGCAGCAGATACTTCATGTACTCGATGTAGGGATAGAGTTCGACGATATCCAACGCGGTCTGCTGCAGGATGCGAGGGGTAGCCGCGGGCTGGTTGAGCGCGTCGGTCAACTGGCTCAGTTCGGCTTCCACGGCCGAACTCATGAAGTTGTCGCTGTTGTCCACCACCAGTGCAATGCGGGGATGGTTCTGCTCATACACGCGGCGGGAAAACTGCGGAGGAATGATGACGGCGCCTTGCAATTTGCCGTTGCGCACATCTTCCACAGCCTTCTTTTCGTCGTTATACGGAATCGGCACAAAGGTTCGAATATTGGCGCGTACCGAATCGAAAGCTTCCTTGACGCGCAGCGCCTGCGGGCCGCCATCCTGGTCCACGATGGCGACCTTGGCGTCGCGGATCTTGCCGCCGAAGGCGTTGCCCAGGATGATCAGCTGCACCAGGGGAAAGATCATCGACGCCAGCATCAAAGCGGGCGAGCGAAAGAATTTGCGCATTTCGCGCTCCACGATGGCCATCATCCGATTCATAGAATTCGAGCCTTCTTCCTCTGTGTTCCTCTGTGGTAGAAAATGATTCACCACAGGGGAACACAGGGTTCAGATCACGGCTGTAGGCCGGGGCGCTGCGGCATTACGAATGCGTAGGACTTTTGCAGTTCGTCTCGCAGCTGTCGGCCTGTGTAGTGCACGAATACGTCGTCCAGCGTGGTGTTCTGCACCGAAAGGGATTTCACCGCCACTCCGTTCTGCACTGCCATTTCCACCATTTGGGTTGTTGTCCGCGAGCCGTTTCCCGTCAGCACTCGGTACATGCCCGCGCCTTCGTGCTGCACCGATGTGACGTCATCGAAGCTATGCAACTTTTGCTCCCAGTCCGCCGGGGGGTTCTCGAATTGCGCTTCGATGACATTCGATCCCGGCACGCTTGCCTTGAGCGCCATGGGTGCGTCGAGTGCCACCAGCTTTCCGTGATCCACAATCGCGATCCGGTCACATAAGCGGTCTGCCTCGTCCATGTAGTGCGTGGTGATCAGAATTGTCAGCTTGCGGTGCTCTTTGATGTTGCCCAGCATTTCCCACACTGCCACGCGAGAGACCGGATCCAAGCCCGTGGTGGGTTCATCCAGAAAGAAAATTCTGGGATGATGCACTAGCCCGCGCGCGATCTCCAGGCGTCGCCGCATGCCTCCCGAGAGGGTTTTCGTAGCGGCATTGCGCCATTTCGTCAGGTCGACCAGTTCCAACAACTCGCCGATCGATTTCTGCCGCTCTTTGGCGGGGACATCGTAGAGCTTGGCGTAGATGTTCATGTTCTCTTCAACAGTCAGGTCGAGGTCGCTCGTCAGTGCCTGAGGAATGACGCCAATCATCCTGCGTGCCGCGTTGGGCTCTTTACTTACGTCGTGTCCTGCGATGCGCGCCTTACCCGAAGTGATCGGGATCAGCGTGGTCATCATGCGAATCAAGGTGGACTTGCCCGCGCCATTTGGTCCCAGCAGCCCGAAAATTCCGCCTTCCGTTACGCTGAACGAAACATCGTCAACCGCGGTGAAGTCTCCGTACTTCTTCACAATGTGTTCAACCTCGATCGCAGCGGCGGCGGTGGGATCGTAGGTTGGCTTTTCGAGGCCGCCGTTATGCGAACCGCGGTTGGCGCGAGGTGTTTCCGGGTTCGGATTGGGGCCAGTGGTCATTGGCGCTCCGCGGCCTTCGCGTTTTCGGTGGCGGGTCCCTTTAGTTGATCCGGGGAGACCAAGACTTCGGCCGTCATACCCGGGACATAGGCGCCCTTGGGATTATCCAGCCGGACTTTCAGCACGATGGTCTTGATATCGCGCTTCATGCGGCTCACATCACGCTGGGTCGCGAAGTCACCTTCGACGCCCTTGAAAAATACTTTTCCGCTCACCACAGTGCCGCCGGGCATGCGGACGCGCAACACGTCACCGTAGCCAATGTGATCGGCGTAGGTTTCAGGGATTGCTACGCGTGCCCAGGTGTCGCTCAAGTCGACAATGGTTACGATGGGCCCTCCAATGTTCACGATTTCGCCCTGGCGGGCGGCGCGCACCGAAACCGTGCCGCTGACCGGCGCGTAAACATTGGTGTATCCCAAGCGCACGGCGGCTTGATTCTTTTGCGCCATCGCATTCTTGAGGTCTGCTTCCGTTGCCGCGACCGTACTCCTGGCCGCATTCGCCTGGTTGGTTCGCGCGACGGCCGCCTTCAATTCGGCCTCGGCGGCCGAGACCATATCCTGCTGTGCCTGTGCCGTGGCTTGCGCCGCTTGCAGATTGGTTTCCGCCTGCACGCGCTCCTGATCGGAAGCGACTCCCACCTTGGCCAATTCAACAATGCGGCGGGTGTCACTTTGTGTTCGTGCCAGCGTGGCTTGGGCCTGCATCAACTGGGCTTTGGCCGAGGAGACTTTGGCTTGTGCATTGGCGACGTCGCTCGAGGTCGAGCCGGTGGTCGAGGCCTCGGTATGCTTCATCTCGGCAACTTTGTGTTGCAGGCTGGCAATCGTCGCATTGGCTGCCGCTTCCTGCGCCTGCAACTCAGAAGGATCCAGCACCGCGATCAGATCCCCGGCCTTGACCGGCGTGCCTTCATCGACCAGCAATTTCTGGATGCGCCCTTCAACCTGCGCGCTCACGATGACCTGATTCGCATCCACCGTGCCAATCAGCACCAGATCATTGGTGTGATTGGTCGAGAAATAGTAGTAGCCCGCGGCGATTACGAAGATGATGCCGAGCAGTATGAAGAAACGGTTGCGCGCGCTCATGAGCGTGCTCCTTGCATGTTGTTTTTCGGACGGAACAGCGCGGCTGAAATGAAGTCCAGCACCGCCGCCCGGCGCTCGGCGATCCGCTCCGGCGTCAGCGGGTTGAAGCCCACGATCTTTTGCATCATGGGGGCGCTGCTGAAGTAAAAGACGATCATGGCCACTATGGAGGGAACGAAATGTACGGGGTTGACGGCGCGAAATTCGCCTTTGGCAATGCCTTCGCGCAGCACTTCGCTGACCCGGGCAAAAATGGGCCGGATGTAAGTCTTGATAACCTTCTCGATGTGCGGCGAATGGCCTTCGCGGGCCCGCATCATCTCGCGCTGCATCAGCCGCGGATAAAGCTGGTTGGACGCGATGAAATCGAAATAGGCGCCGGCATAGGCCATTATTTTTTCCCGCGGCGGAAGTTCGCTGTCGAGCACCTGAAAGACCGCGTTCTTCAAGCCGGAGAAGGCGTCATCCATGACCGCGCCGTAGAGGGTCTCTTTGTCTTTGAAGTAGTAGTAGAGCAGAGCCTTGTTGACGCGGGCCTCGCGGGCGATGGCGTCGGTGCGGGCGCCGGCTACTCCGTGCGCGGCAAACTCGTGAGCCGCAGCCTGCAGGATTGAGGCGCGGCTCTCCTCGGGCTTCCCGCGTGAACCCATGCGGTGCAGAACCTGCTGACTTCGTAAGAGACGAGTCATTGTTAATTAACCAGTTAGTTAGATTCTACTCCGGCGCTCGGGGATTCTGCAATCCTTCGTCTCCCCGTCTGTCCCGGTGCTAAGGACGATCACCACAGGGGACAAAGGGGGCACAGGGTACGTCCGGGAGCTAACTTTGGCAAAACGCTCCGGTTGGGTTCCGCATCTAACACTGTGCTTAACAGGAGAAAGCACGATGAGGATTCCCTTCTTGGTTGTTTCTCTTTTGCTCGTGGTTGGCGCATGGGCTGCAGCGCTACAGAACCAGCAGAGCGCGCCTCCCCTGAAAGATCAGAGTGCGTATCCTTCCGCAACTCATAAAATGACTGCTGCGGAGAAGAGCAACACGCCGGAGGCGCACGGCCAGCCAGTCGACCTGAACAGCGGCAGCAAGAAGGACCTTGCGGCGCTTCCTGGGGTCGGGCCCGCTCTGGCGCAAAACATCATCGTGGCACGCCCCTTCAAATCCAAAGAAGACCTGCTGAGAAAGAAAATCATTCCCCAATCGACATTCGATCAGATCAAAGATCTGGTCACGGTGCAGGGGCCGAAGAAGCAATCGGTTCCTACGAAGTCGAACCCGGAGTGATTGAGAGAGAGGCTGCTGCTGCGTCGGACGTTTCTTGTTGTTAAAAACCTCCGGATGAGGGGGCGCGCGTTCGCCTCACAATATGCTCTAATTGCCGGTTCCGAATTCCTTGTATGGGAGGAGCCTTTGAAACCGGTAACCTGCGCGGTTCTTGCCTTAGTTCTTGGTTGCGTTCTAACGTTCGCTCAAACTGTTCAGAAAACCGATAAAGCGGTGGCCGTGACCATTGATGATCTTCCCGCGGGCATGGCGGATCGTTTACCTGCGTCAAACATCACTGCCATGACGGCGAAATTGCTGGGCACGCTACGTGAGCAGAAGGTTCCCGTGGTCGGGTTCGTCAATGAAAAAAAGCTCTACAAGCCGGGCGAGGTGGACGAGCGCATCAAGGCACTTCAGATGTGGCTCGATTCCGGCTTCGAACTAGGTAATCATACGTTCAGCCACATGTCGCTGAATCAGAACGAACTGAAGGATTGGGAAGATGACGTGGTGCAGGGCGAGAGTGTCTTGCGGATCCTGCTGGCGCCCAAAAAAATGAAGCTGCGCTACTTCCGGCATCCGTATCTGGATACTGGACGCGATCTGGCGACTCGCCGCAAGGCAGAAGAATTTCTCAGCCAGCGCGGCTACCGCATTGCTCCGGTCACTCTCGACGGGTGGGACTGGGCGTTCGCCGGCATCTATGAAAATGCGAAGCAGAGGAACGATACTGAATTGCAGCAAAAGATTGTGAAGGATTATCTGGGCTATCACGATGCTCAGTTCGCATATTTCGAGCAGTTGTCGCAGAAGGTCGTGGGCTATGAGCCTAAGCAGGTTCTGTTGCTGCACGCCAGTAATCTGGAAGCCGATCACATTGGCGAACTGCTAGATGTGCTGCGCAAACGCGGTTATCGATTCATCACGCTGGAGGAGGCGCTGGGCGATCCCGCTTACAGCCTGCCCGACACTTATGCAGGGGAAGAAGGCATGGGGTGGCTTGAGCACTGGGCGATCACGCAAGGGAAAATTCCGCAGGGTGCTCCTGTGTTTCCGCAGTGGGTGCTGGAGCGCTCGAAACAACTGCACCTCTCGACCGGGCAAGTGAGCGCGGAAACTCCTAATTAGGCAAAGCGTTTTTCACCACGTCGATTTCATGGCGGGCAGCGTCGGCGCGCGGCCCGGATGGTTCTTCTTTGAGGAACGTTTCCAATTCGGCGATGGCATCCGCCCGGCGCTTTTGTTGCTCGAAGACGCGCGCTGCAACACGATGAGCAAAGGCGTGCGACTGCTGCAAGGCATGCGCTTTGCGGGTATTCGCAATCGCCGCATCGAAGCTCTTGTCCATGAATTCCGAATAGGACAGCAGTATTAGTGCGTTCACGTCGCCGGGATTGAGTTCGGCCGCTTTCGCCAGAAACGGTTCGGCAGCGGGATAGTTGTTCGCCTTCATCTCTATTCTGCCGAGGTTGACGTAGCCGAGCGCGAAGTTAGGATTGACGCTGATCGCTTTTTGCAAGGCTTCGTCCTCGTGAACGCGGTCGCCGAGCTGTCCGTAAATCACCGCCAGGTTGTTGTAGGCGACGGCGTACTGTGGGTAGAGATGAATGGCCTTGTTGAGTCTCTTTATGGCTTCCTGCAATTCCTGGTGACGAACCAGGTCCGTCGCTTTCTCGAATTCCTTGCGAGCGCGATTGGGAACGGCGAGGTTCGAGGCGGAGACCAAGGCGTTTGCTGGCGGTCCTCCGTATGAGGGCAGGCTGGTGCGCTGGATGTCGAAATCCGCTGAACTGCTGGCGGGGGCGTGGATATTGTCGTGCTGCGCCAGAGCTGAAGGGATGACGAGGAGTAGCACGACGAGCGCGCGGTTCTGCATAACAACCTCCGACGGCGCTGTCAGGAGCCCATTCGGTGTTTTGCCACGGAAGGCAGGGAAGGCTCGTGTGACAACTTGCGGGTGAGACGCGGAGGTGGAGATTCGGGTAGCGGCGCAATTGTTGCGGCCGATATTTTTTTAGAATTTATTCAGATGCGAAACATCACGCGGGTACATTTGCATGTGATCGCGAGGTGTGGTGCTGTTTTGATGATTGGTGAAGCTGGATTGCATGGCGTGACGCAAAGAGAAAGGCGGTTCACAGCGGCCCTAGACAGATGTTTTGTAGATCCAGATGGAGAGATCGTTCAGCGCACGTTTAAGAGAGGTTGCGGAAAAACTTGGCCTTCGCAGCGTTCTGAGGAACGGGGGCTGCAGAGTGGCGTGAGAACTTTTCTTTCGCCCGGTTGGGGCTGGCTTCTTTTTCCTTTTCACCCACGCCTTACGGCGTGGGCTGCATTTTCGCCGTTTCGCGGCTACAAGCCACTGCCGCCTGCGATCGAGGGGACCAGCAAAACCTCATCGCCTTCCTGAAAAGCGTAGGTCGGGCCGCCTAGAAAACGTATGTCTTCTTCGTTCACGTAGACGTTCAGGAAGCGGCGAATTTGGCCTTGATCATCGCGCAGGTGCGGCTTCAGTTGGGGGAACTTCTCGTCGAGCACGGAGAAGAGTTCATTCAAGTTCGAAGCAGCGCAACTGACGGAACCAACGCCGTCGGTGTGACGGCGCAGTGCGGTGGGGATTTGAACTGTGATGGCCATCTTTATGCTCCAATGCTTTCGACTTGTTCGGTTGCCGCAATCGCGCCGGGCACTTCTTCAACGTCTAAGGTTTGCTGCAGGTAGGCTTCAAACTCTGTAAGTTTCGGCGCGATCGGACGCTCGGTCGGATAAACGCCGGCCAGCACATCGGTGGTTTTCAGGCCATTGCCGGTGACGCAGAGCACGGTGGTTTCTTCCGGCAGGATGCGATCCTGGCGATACAGTTTTCCTGCGGTTCCGACGGTGACTCCGCCTGCGGTTTCGGTGAAGATGCCTTCGGTTTCCGCGAGCAGGCGAATGGCGTCGATCACTTCGGGATCACTGATGTCTTCGCTCCAGCCGCCGCTGCCCTTGATGGTTCTGATGGCGTAGTGACCATCCGCAGGATTTCCGATTGCGAGCGAGCGCGCGATGGTATTGGGCTTCTGCGGTTCGATCTCGCTGCTGCCAGTCTTGACGGCGGTGGAGATCGGAGAACATCCGGTGGCTTGCGCGCCGAAGAACTTCACTTCCTTGGGTTCGACCAGGCCCAGCTTGATGAGTTCATCGAATGCCTTTTTGATCTTGGTGATCAGCGATCCTCCAGCCATGGGGCAAACGATGTTATCGGGCAAGCGCCATCCGAGTTGCTCGGCAATTTCGAACCCGACTGTCTTCGATCCTTCCGCGTAATACGGACGCAGGTTGACATTCACGAATCCCCAACGATGCTCGTCCGCAATCTGCGAGCAGAGGCGGTTAACCTGGTCGTAGTTTCCGGCAATGCGGACGACCTTGGCACCGAAGACATTGGTGCCGAGAATTTTCGCGGGCTCGAGATCGGAAGGGATAAAGATCCAGGCTTTCAGTCCTTCCCGCGCCGCGTGGGCTGCAACGGCGTTGGCGAGATTGCCGGTCGAGGAACACGAGACGGTGTCGAAGCCAAAGGCGCGGGCCTGGGAGAGGGCGACGGCGACGACACGATCCTTGAAACTCAGCGTGGGCAGACAGACCGCATCATTCTTAATGTAGAGGTTTCTGCCCGCAGCGGTTCCGCTCAACCGCGCAGCAAGCTGCGGCGCTTGGAACAGCGGCGTGAATCCTACCGGCAATCGCGGGGTGAAGTTTTGGGGCAGGGGCAACAGCTCGGAGTAGCGCCACATGTTTGGCGGCCGCTGAGAAATGCGCTCGCGGCTCACGGACGCTTTCAGCGCGTCGTAGTCGTAGGCGACTTCCAGCGGGGAGAAGCAATCGTCGCAGATGGAGCGGGGCTGGTTTCCCCAGGTCCGTCCGCATTCGCGGCACCGTAATTCGTAATTCGACATGTGCTACTCGCTTTCTTCGGACTAGCGAATAGCTGAGGACGAGCCGGAAAAAGCGGCCGTAAAAAACAACGGCCTCTTTTTCCAGGAAAAGGAAAAGAGGCTATCGGATGCCGATACAGCTCGCAGCCGAATCCCATGTTCCCTGTTTCCAGGAGAGAGTTGGCACCAGACACCCGGGATATATGATCTCGGATCGGTTGCCGTGGCGTCTCAGGGCTCGTCCCTCAGCCACTCTGCATGAAATTCAGGTCCGCTCCGAAGAGCGAACTTGTTCTGGCAAGTTTACCGAAGGGGAAGGCGCGAGGTCAAGGAGCATTTTGGCTGAGATCGTGGGGCCTGCACCTTAAGATCGGTCGAGCTTGCGCTCGAACTGGACAGCCTAAGAGAAGGCTGTCCCTACGTTGATACGTCCGACCTTGTCTGTTCACTTCCGCACACGGTCTTCCATGGGCGGACAATCGTCGGCCGGGGGCGGGCCTCGGCCGATAGAGATCATCTTTGCAAATCAAGCGTTTAATGGTGATGGCGAAAGGCACTGCAATTGCCCTTAAATACCCAAGCCGTCGTGTGCTCTTCGAATCTGGGGATAATGTCGCAGGTCGATCCGAGGTTTCTGGCGTGAGGAGGTGCAAGTGAAACTACGAGATCTGGGAATCGCGGTGCGGGTGCTTTCTAGAAGTCCGCAGTTTACGTTGATTGCTGTGATCACGATTGCGCTCGGCCTGGGCGCGAGCGCAGCGATTTTCAGCGTGACACATGGCGTACTCCTGCAGCCCTTGCCCTACAAAGATCCGGACCGGCTGGTACTTGCCGGGATGGAACTGCGGCAGCGGCATGTGAAAGATCTGCAGTTCTCGAATGCCGACTTTATTGATCTGCGCGAGGGGACGAAGCAGCAATTCGAAGATCTGGCTGGGGTGTTCACGTTTCGCGGGGTGCGTGCAGGGGAGGACGGGCGTCCCGAGCAGGTGCGAAGTGCGATCGTGACCACAAACTTCTTTCGCCTGATGGGAGGGAAGATTGCGGTGGGGCGGGATTTTCAGGATGACGACGCCATTCCCCAGCCCACTCCGCCGCCGGGAGCCGCAGCGGCCGCCGCCGCCGCAACGCCGCAACTACCGTTAATGGCGATTTTAAGTCACGAATACTTCGAACGGCGTTTTGGCGGGAACCCCTCGATTCTAGGACATGCGCTGGCGGCCAGCGATGGACAACCTGGACTCACCGTAGTGGGTGTGCTCGCGCCGAATTTCAAGCTGTACTTCCCGCCGGAAGCGAATGAAGAGGCGGCACCGGATATCTGGGTCGCCAATCGCCTTGGCTACGATGCCGCCAACCGCAATGACTTCGCGATTCGTCCCATCGGCAGATTGAAGCCGGGTGCGACGGTGGAACAGGCGCAGCAGGCGGCCGACCGGGTGGCAGCCGAGAATCGAAAGAATTTTGTGATCTCGGGGACAGCGGGATATTACATCGATCTGGAACCGCTGGGGCAGCACCTGGTTGCAAATGTGCGCCCGGCGATTCTGGCGCTGATGGGATCGGCGATTTTCCTGTTGCTGATCGCCTGCGCCAACGTTGCGAATTTATTGTTAGTCCGCGCCTCGTTGCGGGAACGCGAACTGGCCGTGCGCGCGGCTTTGGGCGGAAGCCGCTGGAGGCTTGTGGGCCCACTGTTGAGCGAGGCGTTGGTGTTAGCGGCAGCCGGTGCCCTGATTGGATTGCTGCTGGCCTGGATGGGGATTCGCGTACTGCGGGTTCTCGCACCTGAGAATCTCCCGCGGCTGGAAACGATCCGAATCGATTTTGTGGTGGTGGGGTTTACGGCGTTGATATGTCTGGCTGCAACCGCGATTTTCGGCATATTGCCGGCGTGGCGGGCGTCGAAGCCGGGAGTCGCGAACCTTTTGCGGGGAAGCGGGCGGAACGCCGGACTACTGGGCGGGAACGCATTGCGGAGTGCAGTGGTGATGGTAGAGGTGGCGCTGTCGTTTGTGCTGCTGGTGGGTTCGGGGTTGATGTTACGCAGCTTCTTCGAACTGCAGCGTACGAATCCGGGATTCGATGCGAACCGATTGCTGACCTTTGAACTGGACGGTAACGGCGGAGGGGGACAAAAGCCGGAGGAACGCGCGGTGGGGGTGCGCAAAATTCAGGACCGGTTACGCGCGATTCCGGGTGTGGAGCGCGTGACCGCCGCCATTCCGCTTCCCCTGACCGGAGGCTTCAGCCCTATCCGGTGGGGCTTAGGCGATGCACTGGCCGATCCCGGCAAGTTCCAGGCCGCGGATTTCCAGGTGGTGTTGCCGGGATACTTTGAAACCATGCGCGTGCCATTATTGGCGGGGCGCACGTTTACGGATCAGGACAACCTTCCCGGGCGCGACTTGGTGATCATCGATGACGTGCTTGCCAGGAAGGCGTTCCAGGGGCAATCGGCCGTGGGGCGGCGCATTCTGATTCGCATTCGTTCACCGCAACCGGAATGGGTGGAAGTGATCGGGGTGGTTCCACATCAGCGAGAGGAATCGCTGACGGAATTGGGCCGAGAGCAGGTGTATTTTGCCGACGCATTCATAGGGTCCGGGCGCGTCAATTTCTGGGCGCTACGAACGGGAAACGATCCGGCGAACTACGGAAGCGCGGTGCGCGGCGCAATTGCAGAAGTAAATCCCAACCTGCTGGTCACGCACCTGGAGCCTGCGACGTCGCTGATTGAGAAAGCGCAGTCGGAGACAAAGTTCTCGTTGCTGCTGATCGGCGTATTCGCGGTGATTGCGGGTGTGCTGGCCGGAGTTGGACTCTACGGCGTGCTCTCCACTGCAGTGCGCCAGCGGACCGCGGAGATTGGCATGCGCATGGCACTCGGAGCGGAGCGCGAGAGGATTTTTCAGTTGGTGGTGGGGCAGGGCTTCCGGTTAAGCGCCATCGGGATTGGGATTGGCTTGATCGGCGCATTCGGACTGACACGATTGATGCATGCGATGCTGGTGGGAGTTAGCGCGACGGATCCGGCTACCTTCGGCGCCATCGCCATGCTGTTCCTGCTGATAGGAGTTGGATCGTCATGGCTACCGGCGCGGCGTGCGGCAGCGCTGGAACCTTCGCGGGCGCTGCGGGAGGAGTAAGACGGCTTACCCCTGCGGCAGGACATGGTCCTTAAAGCTTGAGCTATTATCTTGTGGCTGGTGCTTCAGTCATAGCTGGCCACATGCGACGACTACTACCAGACATACCGCCTGTTGGCGGCATACGTCGCTTTCTTGGACCAGGTTGCGAGTGTGCCGGAAACGCTCACTCTACAGTAACCCCCCGCACTTTTCGCCTGGGTTTGTTCAATGATCACGCGCAGCCTTGAGAAAAATACGGCTCAGCCTCGGGCTACACGGTGACTCAAGATCATCACGCCGGCAGATCCCGCCTCACTATCAGTCCTACTCTGAAACCCAGAGGTGTTTCATGGTACTCTTTTGCGCCCTACCGGCGGCCTACTGTAAGCCTTACGCCAATTGATCCTTAAGGGAGAGGTCCGGAATGAATTCGTGCAGAGCTCTACACCTTGGTGCACTCATGTCGCTAATGCTTACGGCTGGCTGCGGCGGCGGCGCTAACGGGTCTAACCCCAACAATGTGACTGTGACGGTTTCACCGCTGTCGGTCACGATTCCTGCTAATGGAGAAGTGACCTTGCAAGCTAGCATCAAAGGCAGTCCTGGCACTCCATCGGCGACTTGGTTCATCGCTGAGCTCGCGATCAACGGGGCCAGCGGCGCCCAGTGCAACTGGTCGGGCACTACGCAGCCTGCGGGGCCATGCCCAGACGGGACGATTGAGGGCGCGGATGCTTCTTCCTCACTGACCGTGAAGTACCATGCTCCCAGCACTGCGGGTACCTTCCACGTCACTGCGCAGTGGTCCACTTTGTTCAATCCGGTGGTTGTTAAGGATGGGACCGCCGTCATCACGGTTGGACCCTAGAGTCGATTCAGACACTTTGCGCCAGCAGCCCTTGGTATAGAGCGAATTGCGTTCTCCGCCGTTCCTTGTCCGATTCCGGACAGCTGATTCCGTCAGTGCACAAGGCAGTTCTTCATCGGCTTCGCACGTTCCGCAGATTGGCTTTGGAATGAGCAGTCTGGACGGGCTGCGGGTTTGGCCTCTGGTATGCAATTCCTCTTCGCATGGACGCCGCAGCTATTTGCCGAGAACATACCAACCCCCAGCTTGATCTGCCACGCATATTGATTGCGGACGATCAGCCGCACATTCTGGTTGCGTTAGAGATGCTGTTGCGCAGCAGCGGTTTTGCCACAGAGGTCGTGACCGACCCGAGCCGCGTGTTGAGGGAGATTGAGACGGAACAGTTCGATGCCGTCTTGATGGACCTGAACTACACACGCGGAAGCATCGGGGGAGAGGAAGGCTTGCGGCTGGTGTCGCAGATTCGGTCCGCCGACAGCCTGCTTCCGGTGATTGTGATGACGGCATGGAGCAGCGTTGACCTGGCGGTGGAAGCGATGAGGCGTGGTGCTTCCGATTTTATTCAGAAGCCATGGGAGAACCGCGAACTGCTGCAGAAACTGCAGAGCCAGATTTCGCTGGCACGCCAACAACGGCGGGCGCAACGATTGCACGACGAAGAACTGCGGGACGCGCGGGCGATTCAGGACGAGTTGCTTCCCAAGAGATTGCCCGAAGTTGCCGGGTACGACATCGCGGCGATGACGCAGCCTTTGAAATTTGTGGGAGGGGATTACTACAACATCGTGCGCACCAGCGGGCGCGAGACAGCATTTTGCATCGCGGATGTGGCGGGTAAGGGGATGCCGGCGGCTCTGCTGATGTCGAGCTTGCATGCAGCACTGAGGCCGCTGATGGGGCAGAGGCTGGCGGCGGCAGAATTGTGCGACCGGCTGAATCGAATGCTGTGTGACTTCACGCCGGTAGGGAAGTTCTGCTCGTTTTTTTATGGCGTGCTCGATAATTTCGAGCATCGCCTGAGATATTGCAATGCGGGACATAATCCGCCGCTGCTGGTTCGAGCGGATCAGAGATGCGAGGAGTTGAACGCGGGTGGGGCGGTGTTGGGTCAGTTTCCGGCATGGAGTTATCAGGACCGGGAAGTAGCGATGGGAAACGGGGACAAGTTGCTGCTCTTCACCGACGGTTTAGTCGAGGCGGGCAATGGGAATCAGGAAGCGTTCGGGGAAGAGAACCTGATTCGGGTTGCGCGCGAAAGTTGTCATTGCAGTGCGGAGGCTTTGATGAAACGGCTGATTCGCAGTGCTTCGGAGCACTGCGGCGGCAACTTTCAGGACGACGCCAGCCTGATTGTGCTGAAAGCGATGCGGTGATGAGCCGGCGACAGCGGTTCCGGAGGCCTTGGGTGTACAATTCCTCCCGCTCGCAAAAGGGTCTTACGCTGGGGCGGAAATCCTTTGCCGGGAATGGACATGAAAAAATTGCTCTGCGCGGTGCTCACGGCCCTGCTTGTAGCTGGATCTGCTTTCGGTCAACAAACGGAATCTCCTAAAAATCCAACCAAAAACAAACCGCCTGCGACACCACAGTCCCAGGAAAAACCTGCTGAAACTACTCCCAAGCCGGAAGCGACGGCAGAGCAGAAGCCGGCCATTCGCGAAGCCTCGGGCGACAAAGATAAAGACAAGGACAAAGAAGAGCACTTCGATATGACGGAAGTGCCGCCGGTGGTGACGCATCACCAGATGATGGTCGATGGGAAGGCGCTGAGATACACGGCAACAGCGGGGCGGCTGCCGATCAAGCGCGGCGATGGGAAGATCGAAGCGGAGATGTTTTATGTGGCGTACACGCTGGATGGGCAGGACGCCGCCAAGCGTCCGCTGACGTTTGCATTCAATGGCGGACCGGGGTCGGCCTCGATCTGGCTGCACATGGGAGCGCTGGGACCGCGACGTGTGGTGCTGCAGCCGGATGGATTCATGCCCCCGGCGCCGTACCGGATGGAAGACAATCCGTACACGCTACTCGACAAGAGCGACCTGGTGCTGATCGATGCGATCGGGACAGGGTACAGCCGCGCTGCTGATAGCGAATTGATAAAGAAGTTCTGGGGCGTGAAAGGAGACATTGAGGCGTTCAGCGAATTCGTGCGGATGTACATCAGCCGGAATGAGCGCTGGGCTTCGCCGCTGTTCATCCTGGGCGAGAGCTATGGGACTACGCGGGCGGCGGGAATCGCGGGCTACCTGGCCGATCAGGGGATTTCGTTCAACGGAATTACTTTGCTTTCCACGGTCCTGAATTTCGAGACGCTGGAAGATAACTTCACCAACGATCAGCCTTACGTTTTTCTGGTTCCGTCTTTCACTTCGATTGCCGGGTATCACCACAAACTGGCGCCCGACCTGGCGCAGGATATGAACAAGGCGCGGCAGGAAGCGGAGCAGTGGGCTTCCACTGAATACGCGCAGGCGCTCGACAAGGGCGATGCGCTGACTACGCAGGAGCGGCAGAAGGTGATCGATCAGCTGGCGCGCTTCACCGGGTTGAGCAAAGAAGTCATCGACCAGGCGAACCTTCGCATCGACGTAAGAAAGTTCACGCATTATTTGTTGATCGATCAGAAAGTGCGGGTGGGGAGGCTGGACGGGCGCTACACCGGTCCAGACCCCAGCGGGCTGCTGGATACACAGTTTTACGATCCTACGGGCTCTGCCACGCAGCCACCGTTTACTTCCGTATTCAATAACTATGTTCGGACGGAACTCAATTACAAGGTCGACATGCCGTACTACGTGCGGGCGCAAGGCATCGGCTTTGATAAGTGGGATTGGGGCTCCGCGATTCGCGGATTCCCCGATACGGCGTCGGCCATGCGGCAGGCCATCGTGAAGAATCCATACCTGAAGGTTCTGGTCATGGAGGGCTATTACGATCTGGCGACGCCGTATTATGCGGCCAACTATACGGTGGACCATCTGAACTTGCCGCCAAAGTACCGCGAGAACATTTCGTATGCCACCTACGATAGCGGGCACATGGTGTATCTGCCAACGGACGGGCTAAAGAAGATGAAGGCGGATCAGGCGGCGTTCATGACGAAGTCGATTCCTTAAGCTACGGGTCTGACCGGGATAGCCTGAAAGGCTGACCGTATGTTGCCGTACAGGATTTTGCCATGAGAAGAAGTGTTTTGCTCGCAGCAATCGTGCTGATCGGGAGCGCGCTGGCGTTTGCAGACGAGTCGTGCACAAAGCTCACCGGGCTCAAGATCCCCGGAACCACCATCACTTTGGCGCAAAGTGTTGCTGCCGGAAATTTCGTGGGACCTCCAGAGGCGTTTAGTGGCCGCGATCTTTCTGCGTTTTACAAGACTCTGCCTGCATTCTGCCGCGTGCTTGCCGAAGCCAAACCGACTTCGGATTCCGACATCAAGATTGAGGTCTGGCTGCCTTTGGCAGGCTGGAATGGCAAGTTACAGGCGATTGGCAACGGCGGATTTGCGGGCCTGATCGATAGCCGGCAACTCGCGGAGGCAGTGAAGGCTGGATACGCCTCTACCGCGACGGATACCGGCCATAGTGGGTCGCCGGTCGATGCGAGCTGGGCGCTTGGGCATCCCGAGAAGGTGATCGACTTTGGGCATCGCGGGATCCACGAAATGACGCGAGTGGCGAAAGCCATGGTGCGAGCCTTTTATGGCAAGAGCCAGGAGCGGGCATATTTTGCGGGATGTTCGGATGGCGGACGCGAGGCGCTGATGGAAGCGCAACGGTATCCGGAGGATTACGACGGGATTCTGGCGGGAGCTCCCGCGAACTACTGGACGCGACTGCTGGCGCTGGCGGCGAGTGATACGCAGGCGCTGACGATGGATCCCGCGAGCTTTATTCCGCAATCAAAGATTCCCACCATTGCTGCCGCGGTGAATGCCGGATGCGACAAATTAGATGGCGTGCAGGATGGGATTTTGAACGATCCACGGCAATGCCATTTCGATCCTTCAACAATTCAGTGCAAGGCACAAGACGCGGAGGACTGCCTGACCGCGCCGCAAGTGGCCGCGCTGAAAAAACTCTATGCGGGAATCCATGATTCGCACGCTAACGAGCTCTTCCCTGGTTATGTGCCAGGCGCGGAAGGCGGCCAGGGTGGCTGGGCATTATGGATCACCGGCCCGGCCCCGGCTAAGAGCCTGATGGCGGCTTTTGCCGTTGGGTACTGGTCCAACATGGTTTACGAGAAGCGCGACTGGGACTACAAAACGTTCCAGCTTGATGCGGGGTTGAAGCTGGCAGAACAGAAAACCGGTGATGCCCTGAACGCCGTCAATGCAGACCTGAGACCCTTCAAGGCTCGAGGGGGCAAGCTCATCGTTTATCACGGGTGGGATGATCCGGCGATCTCGTCGCTGAACACGATCCACTACTACAACAGCGTGATCGGGAAAATGGGACAGCGCGAGGTGGATTCGTTCGTGCGCTTGTACATGGCGCCTGGAGTGCAGCATTGCGAAGGAGGGCCAGGCCCGGATTCATACGGGGAAGTTGGGGATCTGAACTCTGGCGATGCCAGGCACAGTCTCGATGGCGCGCTTGAGCAGTGGGTGGAGAAGGGGACCGCGCCCGGGACAGTTATGGCTTCGAAGTTTCAAGATCAAGAACGGCAGCATGCGACTATGACGCGGCCATTGTGCCCTTATCCTCAGGCGGCCAAGTACAAGGGGAGCGGGGATACGAATGACGCGGGTAATTTCACTTGTGAAGAAAAAAAGAAGTGAGACTGGTTTCACAGAACCCGTCCAACTGAAAGAGTCAGGGGATAGGGAATAGGGATCAGGGCTACGATTAGCGGGTGTATTGATTCTTCTTTTTATCTTCGTGGCGCTCCATAGCTAGTTGGATCAGTCGATCGATTAAATCCGAATATGCCAGTCCGGATGCCGCCCACAGCTTGGGATACATGCTGATCGAGGTGAATCCGGGCATGGTGTTGATCTCGTTTAGATAAATCTTGCCGGGTTTTGGATCCATCAAGAAATCTACGCGGGCGAGGCCGGAGCCATCTACCGCTTTGAAGGCCTGCACTGCCATCTCTTGTACTTTCCTGGTTTGGGTTTTAGTGAGCTTGGCGGGAATGATTAGCTTTGAGCCTTCGTCCAGATACTTGGCGTTGTAATCGTAGAACTCCTTGATGGGCACGATTTCTCCGGGAATCGATGCCTGGGCTTCGTCGTTGCCGAGCACCGAGCATTCGATCTCACGGGCCTTTTCTTTTTTCCCTCCCACGCCTTCCTCGATTACGATCTTGCGATCGAACCTTGCGGCTTCTTCAATGGCGGAGTCCAGTTCGTGGCGATCGTGCGCCTTGCTGATTCCTAAGGACGAGCCCAGGTTGGCAGGCTTCACGAACACGGGATATTTCAGCTTGCTGGAAACCAGCTTTTCGATTTTTTTCGAATCCCTTTCCCAGGCGCTGCGCAGGATGGTGACGTGCTTGACGATGGGAATTCCCGCGGCGATGAATAAGGACTTCATGATGTCCTTGTCCATGCCGGCCGCAGAGCCGAGAACGCCCGCGCCAACATAGGGGATATCGGCGAGCTCCAGCAGGCCCTGGATGGTGCCGTCTTCGCCGAAAGTGCCGTGGAGCACGGGAAAGATGACGTCAACATTGATGGCGCGATCGGAGGCACGGCGCAGGGGAGAGGCGTCGGCCTGGAATGGAACCAGGCCTTTGTCGCGGTGGACGGGCTCCGGGGGGAAGACCGCGGCCTCGCCACGGTGGAGTACCGCAGCGGGTTCTGTC
>JAICJP010000088.1 GCA_025928375.1 Candidatus Sulfotelmatobacter sp. | reverse complement strand
GTCGTGCGGAAGCCGGAGGTAATTTTGCAGAGCAGATCATTGGCCGAGCTGTAATCGGTCTGGCCCGGATTTCCGAAACGGCCTGCGATAGAACTGAACGCCACTGTTGCTGCGAGGGGCATGTCGCCAATGGCGTGCAGCAGGTTGAAGAAGCCATCTGCCTTGACGTCGAAGACGAGATCGAACTCTCGAGGCTCTTTTTCAGCAAGTGAACGGCTGCGGTCGAGGCCAGCCGCGTGGAGCAGCACGTCGATGCGGTTGCTTCGCTGTCGTACCTGGTCTATCACGTTAGCGACCGCTTCCGCATCGGTGAGATTGACACTGAAGTAGTAAGCGGTACCTCCGGCGTTGCGCACGGCGTCGATCGCGGCCTGGGCGGCTTGCGCGCGCTCCAGCGAGGCCAATTCTTTCTCCACGAGCGCCGGGGTGGCCCGCTCCCCGCGTGCTTGCATGCGCGCAAAGAGTTCGCGCTTGAGCCCTTCCCTGTCGGCGACGAAGCGCTTCAGGTCGGGATTCTTCGCATCGGGCTCGGGAACGAGATCGAGCAGATAAAACGTACCCCCGGAAGCGGTGGCGAGGTCGCTGGTAATCGCCGAGACGATGCTACCGGCTGCTCCAGTGATCACGAAAACTGAGTTGCGGTCGAGTGTCAGTCCAGGCTCGCCGTCGACAGCAGGTTGCTCCTCCAGGCTGATGGTCCAACGCAGCCCGTTGTTGTAGCCGATCTCAACAGCACCGGGATCGTTCAGAGTTTCTGCAATAAGAGTTTCTGCGATTTGCGATGGCTTGCGATCGGCTTCGAAGTCGACGGCTTTGGCGATAACCGAGGGACGCTCGCGTTTGTAGGTTTTGGTGAAGCCGACAACAGCTCCGCCGAGTGGCGCGCATGCTCCCGCTTCATCGTAGCCGTGCAGTCCACCCAGTCGTGTAGCCGACACGAGGAAGCTACCCGGGGTGGCAACCTGCTGGTACAGGGCACGCATCGTCGTATAGAGCGACTTGATGCGAATACGAACTGCTTCGTGCCAAGTGTTAACGTCCAACTTGCCGAGCTTGCCTTCGGCATCGAGAGCGGGCAGCCAGTAAATGCCGTGTACGGGGGCGGCAGTGATCCAGGTTTGGAGCAGGCGGGTCAGGGCCTCAGAGGAGAGACTTGGATCGATGCGCAGGACCTCGATGCCTTTGCCTTCCAGGATTTGCGTCAGTGAATCCGCGGTACCAGACTGATCCGGCATAATCACGACTCGCTGCCCGCGGTCCAATGTTGCGCCGGTTAGTTTGCAGAGATCCAGTGGGGGGCGCAATACGGGGACGGGAACGCGCCGGGGGATGCTGTTGGCAGCATCGAAACTTTGCAGCTGCGGTTTCGCAGCCGGCGTTTGTACCGCTGCTGGGGCGCTCGCTTGCGCGTTCTTTGGCGCTGCGGCTGTTAGCTGTCCGGAGCGGTCTTGCGCGAACTTGATAACGTGCGCGAGGGTCGGAAACTCGCGCAGCTTGAGATTTTCGTCTCGTGGGATATTGTAAGTTGCGCGAATGGCGGCGAACATATCCGCTTGCTTGACGGTGTCGATGCCGAGGTCAGCTTCGAGATCGAGATCCAGATCGAGCATCTCTTTGGGGTAGCCGGTTTTATCGGCGACGATGTCGAGGACCTTTTGCTTGATCGCGTCAGCGGCAGGTTCAGCGGGAGTTTGGGGGTATAGTTCAGTCGCAACCTGCTCGGGCGCACTCACTACTGAGGCCACTGACGCGGGTGTAGGCTGCAGGAGCACTTCAGTTTTACTTTGTGTAACCGGTGCTGGTTTCGAGGCGGTGGCAGGTGCGAGGTCCGGCCGCTGTTCGTACACGAAGCGGATTACGTGGGCGAGAGTCGGATAGTCGCGGAGCTTCCGATTCTCATCGCGCGGGATGTTATAGATTTCACGAATGGCAGCAAACATCTCGGCCTGCTTCACGGTGTCGACCCCGAGATCGGCTTCAAGATCGAGATCCGGGTCGAGCATGTCCTTGGGGTAGCCGGTTTTCTGGACCACCAGAGCGAGAACCCTTTCCTTGACTGCGTCCGGCGCGGCGGCGGTGGCAACTGGTTCGGTCAGGCTCGCCACGGGCATAGAGGCAGGTGTCGGCGGAGAAGGGATTGCTGGTCTGCTTTCTACGACCGGTGCCGGTTTCGGCGCCAGCGCGGCAACATCGGGACGTTTCTCGTACACGAAGCGGATTACGTGCGCGAGAGTGGGATAATCGCGGAGCTTGCGATTTTCATCACGAGGAATGTTGTAAATCTCGCGAATGGCGGCAAACATTTCCGCCTGCTTCACCGTATCGACGCCGAGGTCAGCTTCAAGATCAAGATCCAAATCCAGCATGTCTTTGGGATATCCGGTCTTTTCGACTACCAGCGCAAGGATTCTCTCTTTAACGGACTCATCCTCCTTGGACACCATTGCGGGCACAACTGCTGCAGCCGTCGCCGGCGTGGGTACGACCGCCTTCTGAGTGTCCGAACCGGCGGTGGCTGGAGCAGTTGGCGTAACAGCTGCCGCAACAGGAGGAGTCGCGGCAAGATCGGGACGCTTGTCGTACACGAAGCGGATGACGTGGGCCAGCGTGGGATAGTCACGGAGCTTGCGATTTTCGTCGCGCGGGATGTTGTAGAGTTCGCGGATAGCGGCGAACATCTCGGCTTGCTTCACCGTGTCCACGCCAAGATCAGCTTCGAGGTCGAGATCGAGATCGAGCATGTCGGCGGGGTAGCCGGTTTTCTGGACGGCTAAAGCGATGATGCGTTCTTTTACCGGATCGGCGGCAGTGGTCGGGGGAGCCGGGCTTTCTTGCTTGGCAGATGCGGGTTCGACCGGGTTTGCAGCCTGCTGCGGGGCGGGTGCAGCCTTCAGTTCTGCTTCTTTCGCGGAGACCGCGGGCGTGGGGACCGGCCTTGCATCGACACGGATTTCCGGCTTTGCCAACATGCTGGCGATGGTTGCCGCTGGCCGCAGTCGAGCTTCGCTCGACGGGACAGCCTGAGAGGCTGTTCCTACGTGGGTCGTGGTTGCCTCAGGATCGCCAACCTTTACGGGGGCATTCTGATCGCGCACTCGCAACGTGTGGTGGACTACTTCGAGTGCGCCATCCGAGCCTCCCGAAATTTGCGCCAGCCAAGCCTTCCACGCGTTGCGATCGACTATTCGGTATGCGTGTCCGAGAGAATTTGCCTTCGCTCGAACGCCGTCCTTCGTTGCAATCCAGCGAAGCAGCGTCATGCTGATCTGCGAGCCGAAGCCAGCGCCGAGACGCAAAGCAAATTCGACAGGATACACGCCTCCTTTGGACAAGTTGAGCTCGCCTAGTTCCGGATCGACCTCTTTGAAGTTGGCGACTGGAGGGACGACGCCGGTTTCGAGGGCTTTGACCGCAAGGACGTCTTCGACTCCCGCGCCCATGGCGTGTCCGGTGAAGCCTTTGGTATTGGCGATGACAATCTGGTCCGCGGATTTTCCGAAGACTTTGCGCAAGGCATGGATTTCGGCTGCGGCACTGCCTCCTCGTGCCGGGGTGTAGGTCTCATGGGAGACAAATACGGTGCGGGCCGCTATCTGATGGCGGTCGATGCCGGAGCGGGCCTCGGCTTGGCTGACTAGTTCTTCCATGACCTGGCCAATGTGCTGGACGTCGAGGCGGGTACCATGGAAGGCGCTGTTGGCGGTGACCGCGCTAAGGACTTCGCAGATGGGCTGTAGACCGCGCTCGCGCGCCAGTTCCGCGCTTTCGACAACCATTCCCGCCGCGCCCATGCCGATGATCATGCCGTGACGACGGCGGTCGAATGGGACGGCGGCTTTCTCGACAACGTCGTCGATGGCGGCGGCACCGCTCGCCAAGAAGCCGGCGCCCATCCAATCGATCAAGTTGTCGGATGTAATATCGTCAGCGGCGACGACCACCACGCGGTTGCAGCGCCCGGCTCGAATCCAATCTTCCGCCAGGGCGACGGCTTGCGTCGTGCTGGCGCAGGCAGCGTTGATGGCGGTGTTTGGCCCGCGAGCACCGATGTACTCGGCGAACTGAGAGTGTCCCATAGAGAGGACGCGGAACAAGAAACGGCGATCGAAGACGTAGGGTTCTTTCTGGATGGCATCGCAGAGCTCTTCGATGCGGTGATCGATTTCCTGCGCCAGCGTGGATTCTCCGTTGGTTTCCGTGACCCGAGCACGGAGGCTCTGCAGAGCAGTCACTTGCTCGCGGCGGGTGCGGTCCGCCGCATAACGGGTCATCTCGTCGGCCAGGGAATTGAGACCGGGGAATGCCGAGGCAAAGATCACGCCGGTGTCGTCGCGCAAGGAGTCTGGCAGCGCCCAGCGCTCGGGGAGCTTCGTGCCCTTGCTGGTGGTCTTGTATCTCATGACGAGAGGGATGCCTGCATCCCGCAGTGCGTCGATCCCCACGGCGATAGCAAGTTGGGTCACGCGATCGAGAGCCGCGTTGCGCTCGGAGGAAATGCCGAATTCATTTTCCAGGTCGAATGTTCCGCCGCGGCCTGCGAGCTTGATGACATCGGCGATATCGGCGATGGTTTCGAAAGAGCCGCCGTTGTCGGTCTTCACCAAGCGTGTAATGTGCTTCTCCAGCATTAACTGGCGGAAGCGAACCGGGATGGCATCGATGAACTGCTCGCCCCGGAGCAGCCGCGCGATGTTGGCGTCGTCGAAAATTTGGCCATTCCCGGGTAGCCCGAGAGCGGCTCCGGTGATTACGACAGGTTTAGCAGCGTAGGCGGGCTTGGCCCCGCGATAAAGTTCATATCCCTTGTCCAGAATATCGGCGAACATTCGGCCGAGTTCGACATAGCGACTTCCGTTCTGCGGAACAGAGACCCCAGCGGTTACGCTCTTTCCCGAAGCAACCACGGGAGCGGATCGCACGGGAGTAGCATGCGAGATTGGAACGGGCTCGAAATCTGTTGCGGACTCGGGGATTGCGCGGCCGAGGCCTGCAGCATAGAGGCAGCACAGTGCCTGGTTAAAGGCGGGCACATCGCCGTTTTTAGGATGGTTGGTGAAGAGCGACACCACGTCGCCGCGAGATCCTAGAACATCTTCGGCAAATCCCTGCAAAGCTTTCTTTGGTCCAACTTCCACAAAGACCCGCGCTCCCGCCTCATACAACGTGCGCAACCCCTTTACGAATTGCACGGGCGCGGCGACTTGCTCGGCGAGGATGTCGAGCATTTTGGGAACAGCGTCTGCCCCGGTGGGATAAAACTCACCGTTAGTGTTCGCGACGACGGGCAAGCGCGGTGCGGCCAGGTGCAGCCGCTGCAAGACACGACGCAGCGGTTCACTGGCGGAGGCCACAATGGAAGTATGGAAAGCGTGGCTGACGGAAAGGGCAGACACTTCGTATCCCGCGTTTTGAAACGCCTGCATAGCCTGGGTGACTGCGTCGCTTGCTCCGCCAATCACAGCCTGATGTTCACTGTTGATATTGGCGATCACGACGTAGCCTTTGATCTGTTGCAAAATGCGCTCGATTTCTGACAGAGGCGCGAAAACCGCAGCCATCCTTCCCCTATCGGCGGTGGCGAAATTTGTCATTTCGCGCCCGCGGGCGCTGACCGCTTCGAGCGCGTCTTCGAATGGCAGTCCACCGGCGGCAACTAGCGCCCCGTATTCGCCCAAGCTGTGGCCGATCGTAAAGTCAGGCGTAATGCCATAAGCAGCGAGCAGGCGCGTTAAGGCAAGATCGGTTGCCAGAACGGCCGGCTGGGTGATGGCGGTCTGCCGGAGATCGTCTTCAGCCTGGGCGATGGCGGCGGGGTCTGCCTTGTCTACGAAGATAAATTCCGTGAGCGGCTTGCCCAGCAGAGGCTTCATCACACGATCAGCCTCGGCGAAAGTTTCCGCCACGATCGGGTCGACGGCGCACAGTGGCCTGAGCATGTTCACGTATTGCGACCCCTGGCCGGGATAGAGGAAAGCGACTTTCGGCGCCGGGCCCTGTCCGCGGAAAATTCCCTGGGCGCGCAAAGCTTTCCACATCGCGGGCTGATTGAGTTTGAAAGCTTTGAGTGCGTTGCCGGCTTTCTCCTTCAGGTCGGCGGCATCGACGTAATCGATTGCGAGACGGTATTTGGCATGGAGATCCGCTTCGGCGGGAGCAGAGGGCGCGGGGGCACGGCCGGCAGCGGCTTCGATTTCCGCGGCGCCGAGGCGCTCGACCAGTGCGGCTTCTGAAGCACCGCCAATCACCAGCGCACCGCGCAGCGGGGTTTTGCAGACTGGCGTTGCAGGGGAAGACGCAGAAGCTGGGGCGGGTTGCTGGCTGCTCATTGGGATCTCCGGGAATTTCTCGGGAAGATTGCTGACTGCAACTGAACGTTTTCCATTTCCGTTCAGCCGGTGGGGGATGTATTCTTCGAGCACTGCGTGGAAGTTGGTGCCGCCGAAGCCGAAGGCGCTCAAGCCCGCGCGGCGTACCCCGTCTGCGGGAACAGTCCAAGGCTTCAATTCTGTGTTCACATACAGGGGCGAGTGGGCGAAATCGATGTCGGGATTGGGGCGCTCGCAGTGCACGCTGGGTGGCAGAACCTTCTCCTGCAGCGCCAAGGCGGCTTTCAACAGACCGGCCGCGCCTGCGGCGGACTTCAGGTGTCCGAAATTCGATTTCACGGAACCGATGGCGACTGAGTGCGCGGGAAGTTGCGAGTCTTTGAGCACGCCGGCCATGCTCTGAAGTTCCACGACATCGCCGACCCTGGTGGATGTGCCGTGGCCTTCGATGTAGCTGATGGTACCGGGGGAGAGTCCGGCAATTTGCCAGGCACGCTCGATGGCGAAACGTTGACCGACCGGATTCGGCGCAGTGATTCCTTTTCCTTTGCCGTCGCTGGATCCGCCGATCCCGCGAATGACCGCGTAGATCTTGTCGCCATTTTTCTCGGCGTCGGCGAGCCGCTTCAGCAGGAAGACAGCAGCGCCTTCGCCCATGACGAAGCCATCGGCTCCTTGCGCATAGGGACGCGTACCCGTGGCGGACAGGGCGCCGATCTTGCAGAACTTCACGAACGAGGGAGCGCCCATGTTGCGGTCGATCCCGCCGGTAATCACGGAGTCATAATGCTGATCGATCAGGCCTTCGATGGCGGAGCTGATGGCCGCCATCGCGGATGCGCAAGCGGCGTCACACACGTAATTGGGGCCGTGGAAGTTGAAGATATTGGCGACGCGTCCGGCAATGCAGTTGGCGAGTTCCCCTGGCATGGTGTCTTCGGTCACTTCGGGAAGATGCTTGCCCATTCGGTCGTGGAGTTCACGAATTATGTCCCGCCGCAGATCTTGGGGCAAAGCGGCGAAATGCTCTGCATTTTCCAGCTCTCGCGCGCATTCGGGGAAGAGGATCCGCAGCGATGTGAAATAGTGCTTCTCGCCCGCCATGGCATTGCCGAGGATCACCGCGGTGCGATCTGGATCGAGACCGCGCGTGGGATAACCGTAGTCTTCGAGCGCTTCGCGGGTGCAGGCCAGCGCCCACTTCTGGCCGCCGTCCATTCCATCGACGACGCGGGGCGGAATGGCGAGGCGCCACTTCATCGGATCCCAGGGGTAGTCGCGAACCCATCCGCCGATCTTGGAATACGTTTTATCTGGCGCTTTTGGATCGGGATCGTAATAGAGCTTGGGATCCCAGCGGTCAGGATCAACCTCAGTAACGCTGTAACGCCCCTTTTTTATGTTGTCCCAAAACGTGGAGACATTGGGTGCATCGGGGAGGATCGCGCCTGCCCCGACTATCGCGATGGCGCGATGCGCGGTGCTTTCCATGACTGGCGACTCCTGAGAGAACTGGCTCTGAACCCGCTGTGCTGACGATTCAGCAAATTTCTGGCGACCACAGTCGAGTTCAGAGGAAAACTCTTTTTTCTTAGGCCGCTGCCTGCCGCTTGACGGCACGGCCGTATATCACATCAGCTACAAAATCCAGATCGGAAATCAATCCGGCTTGGGCGCGATGGATTGCGGGCAAGCCGATGCTGGTTTCGAATGCGGGGAGTTCGGCGCTGCTGACGCCTGCGCCTCCGACTACCCATCGCAGACCGTCCTGGGCAACTCTGAGAGCGGCTTCGCGTGCGAAGATCCTGCTGATAGCAGCCAGGGCCGTTGCATCGAAGCGCCGGTTGGCTTTTTCGTTGATCTTGTTTCCTGCCATTAATGTTGCGCGGCGAGCCAAGCTTCCCGCACTCTCGGTATAGGCGATCAGTTCGCCGAGACGTAGGAGAACATGCTGGAAACGAGTCAGGCGCGCGATGCGGGCCTTCTCCATCACTTCTGCGAGGGCGTGGAGCGCGAGGGCTGCGGTATCGGCGCCCACGTCGGCTTTACGAGCGTGCAGTTCCTCAAACACTTTCGCCTGATCGTGATAGTGCTGGCCGCGCGTTTTCAGGTGAAGCTGCCAGCGGTCGCGGGCGATGGTCATCTCCATGATTTCCGAGGTACCTTCGTAAATCGTGGTGATGCGTACATCGCGCTTGATCTTCTCCACCATGTACTCGTGCGTGTAGCCATAACCGCCGAGAGCCTGAATACTGGCGTCGGCTGCGCCGTTACCGGCTTCGGTAGCCATGTACTTGGCGATGGCACCTTCGGTATTGAGGCTGCCTTCCTTGCCGCCGTCGATCCGTTCGGCTGTTTCCTCAATCACAGCGCGAGCGGCCTCAAGGCGAGCGACGTGAGGAACAATCAGCTTGTGGGTGTAGCCCTGCTTTTCTGAAAGCGGGGCTCCCGCCTGAATCCGCTTGACCGAATATGGGATGGCACGGTCGAGCGCGGACCATCCGGCACCCAGGCCGAAGGCAGCGACCATCAGGCGGGTGTAGCCGAAGACGGCTTGCGCCTGAAGCAGTCCCTGGCCTTCCACGCCGCCGACGAGGCGATCGGCATCCACGTAGACATCGCTGAACGCGAGTGCGGCGGTGTTGCTCAGACGAATGCCGTGCTTGTTTTCCGGTTCATCATGCGTGAATCCTTTTGTGTCTTTCTCTACGATGAACCAGCTCGGGCCTCCCGGGGTGTTGGCGAGAACCGTGTAGGCATCGGCGATTCCTCCATTGCTGATCCACTGCTTGTTGCCATTGATCTTGTAACCGACAACCTTGCCGTCTTTGAGAACGGGATCTGCTGTTGTCTTGAGCGCGCCGAGATCGCTGCCGGCTTCGGGCTCGGTGGCGCCATAGGCAAACAGGATTCCTTCTTCGGCGATGCGGCTGAGCCAGTGCTTCTTCTGCTCTGGGGTTGCGCCGACGGTGATGGGATCGCTACCCAGGAAAGTTGCGAGCACCGCGGTCGCGACCCCAAGGTCGATGTGCGCCATCTCTTCGCAGACGAGATAGACATCGAAGGCACCGCCGCCAAAGCCCCCGCAGTCTTCGGGAACGAAGAGCAGCTGAATGCCCAAGTGCTCGGGACTGCACATGTGGTGCACGATTTCGAGCGGGCATTGGTCTTTCTCGTCCAGCTCGCGGAGGACTTCATCGGGCAGGCGCTTTTTGGCGAAGTCGCGGAGTGATTTCAGGCTCAAATTCAGGGTCTTTTTCGAGATCATCGTCATCCTCACTTAGCCGCGACGCCGCGCAGCTCTTGAACTTTGCTGGTCAACTCGGGCAGGAACTCCAGGATGTCGTCCACAATGCCGACGTCTGCGACCTGGAAAATGGGGGCTTTGGAATTCTTGTTGATGGCGATGATGAAGGGATTTCCCTTGATCCCCGCCAAGTGCTGGAATGCTCCGCTGATGCCGCAGGCCAGGTAAACCTTGGGCTTCACAGTTTTGCCGGAGGAGCCAACCTGGCGCGATTTCTGCAGCCATTTCGCATCCACTACGGGACGAGAGCAGCTGACAGCGGCACCCAAGGCTTCGGCGAGTTCCTTGGCAATTCCGATGTTGTCTTTTTCCTGAATGCCGCGGCCCACGGATACCAGTACCGCGTGCTTGGTGATATCGACATCGCTGGTTTCCGAGATGATGATCTCGAGATAGCGACGCGATGCAGTGAGCGGGCCTACTTCTGCGGATTTGTCGACAAGCGTCCCCGGGGCAGAAAGGTTCTCGACAGTCTTGAACGCGCCGGGGCGCATGGTGATTACCGCGCCTGAGGCGATGTCGCAGTTCACGTGCGCGCTTACCTGTCCGCCGAACTCCTGGCGAACTACCTTCAGAAAGTTGGCTTCGAGCGAGTCGATTGCGATTACGTCCGGAACGAATGCGGCGTCGAGCTTGATGGAGAGGCCGGGAGCGAGGTCGATCCCGAAGTGATCGTGCGCAACCAGCGTGACGCTGCCACGGGGCACGATTTTCGTCAATACTTTGCGGATTAGTTCGGCGTTGGGATAAGAGAGAGCTTCATTCGATATTTGCCAGACTTCAGGATAAAGCTTCTGAACTTCGGCGCAGATGGACTGCAGCCCGGGTCCTGAGCCGATGACGATTGCCGTAGGAGCCGCGGTGGCATCAATTTTTTTTGCAGCGGCGATGAGTTCAGCGGCAGAATCGTCGAGCACGCCGTTCTTGTGTGCAATATAAACAAAAATGCGCGGCATTATTTCAGTCCTCCTTTAGCTGCAACCAGCTCGACAACTTCTTGCGCGTTCTGCTCGCGAGTGCCGCTCAGCATGCGGGCGCCCTTGCCCAGGGCAGGCACGAAGTAATCCACGCGTGTGACCTTTGCTGCGGCGGATCCTACCTGCGCGGGGGTAAGGCCGAGCTCCGATGCGCCGTAAGTAGGGATCGGGATCGATTGCACGGCGCGGATGCCCTTCATACCGACATACCGCGGCTCATTGATGCCGGTCTGAATCGAGAGAACACAGGGCAGATCAATCTCACTCACTTCCCTGTTGCCGCCCTCGATCTCGCGCGCGATCTTCAGCTTGTTGTTGGCCAGAACTTCGATGGAGGTGACGAGGGAAGCGAAGGGATAGTCCAACATCGCCGCCAGCATCCCGCCGACTTGGGCGGCGCCGTCTTCGGCCTGCACTCCGGTGAGAATCAGGTCGTAGTTGCCCTTCTGGACCCATCCTTTGAGAATGGAGGCAATGCCGCGGCCGTCTGAGCCCTCGAACTGGGGATCAGTGAGCAGAATGCCGTGACTGGCACCCATGGCCATCTGACGGCGGAGGACCTCTTCGTCCTCCTCGGCTCCCACCGTCACCACGCTGACCGTGCCGCCAACTTTGGCGACAATCTGCAAGGCCTCTTCGACCGCGTAGTTATCGGATTCATTGATCGAATAGACGAGATCGTCGCGTTCAATGTCGTTGCCGGCGCTGTTCAGTTCGATGTCGTTCTCCGAAGTGTCAGGCACCCTTTTGACGCACACCAGTATTTCCACATTTACCTCCCGATGACGCATTCTTGCGGAATTTCACGAACTTCTTCGCAGGCCGGAACGGGGCGAGCGATCTGCTGGTCCACCAGTTCCGCCAGATCGATCACGCTAATCTTCCCTTCCAGGCCGGCTACCTTGACGGCATCCTCCAGATTCACCATGCAGAACGGGCAGCTCGTAACGATCACGCTTGCGCCAGCTTCAGCCGCCATGCGCACGCGCTTTACGCCGATGCGCTCTTCCTCTTTGGGCTCGTAGAACAGCATCAGACCGCCTCCTCCGCAGCAGAAAGAGCGATCGCGGCAGCGCTTCATCTCCACGCGGTTCAAGCCAGGTATGGCATCAAGGACGGCACGCGGATCGTCGTACACGTCGTTATGGCGCCCGAGGTAGCAGGGATCGTGGAAGGTGAAGACTTTGTCAGCATCCGCTGGCTTGAAACCGATCTGGCCTCCCCTGATTTGTCGCGCGATGAACTGGCTGATGTGTTCGACGGGAGGCAGATGCCTGTAATCGTTTTTCAGAGCGTTGAAGGCGTGCGGGTCCGAGGTAACGATTCGACGGGCCCCCGAATTCTTTATGGCCTCGCTGTTGTGGTCGCGAAGCGCCATAAAGAGCAACTCTTCGCCGAAGCGCCGCACTTCATGCCCGCTGTCACGCTCGGCCGGACCCAGGATTCCAAAGTCCTCGCCAACATGACTGAGAATTCGCGCGGTGGACCTGGCGATGGACTGCATGCGGTCGTCAAACGAGGTAATGCTGTCGACGAAGTACAAGGTATTTGCGCCGGGTTCTTTGTCGAGGCGCTTGACCGGGCAAACCGGCTGGAAGTCTTTGCCGAGGGTCCAGTCTGCTTTCTTTTTCTCCATCTTCCCGTACGGATTGCCTCGGCTCTCCAAGGCCTTCAACGGTTTTTGCAGCGATTGCGGAACATTGCCGTCATCAATGAGACCTCGGCGGAGATCGACAATTTTGTCGATGTACTCGATCAACAGGGGACACTCCGCTTCGCAGGCCCCGCAAGTGGTGCAGGACCAGATTTCATCTTCCGAGTAAATGTTGCCCACCAGTGCGTGGCCATTTCCCGCTTTGCCGAACATGGGGTAATGCTGGAAGGCGTAGTCCCGCGCCTTGGTAGTCAGGAACCTGGGGGAGAGCGGCCGGCCTGCCGCATTCGAGGGGCAATTGTCGGAACAGCGCCCGCAGTCGGCGCAGGAATAGAAATCGAGAATATGCTTCCAGGTGAATTCTTCAAACGTTTTCACGCCAAAGGATTTCACCTGGTCCAGCTGTTGATCGCTCAGTCCCCACTTTACTGGCTTCAACTTTTTGCGATCGAGTTTCGCGAAATAGATGTTGAACAGCGAAGTCTCGACATGGAACTGGATTCCAAACGGCCGATAGCAGAGCAGGAAGTAGAACGCCAATTCGTGAGCGAGGTATCCTGCGAAGCAGAAAGCCCCGATTGTGGAGGTCGAGGCTTGAACCAGGAACATCTGCAGCAGCCAGGGGAGTGAAAGGTAGGCTCGCGATTCGGGTTCCTGGGAATGAACGAGAGCGGCGGCCCGGGTCGCTTCAAACAGGCTGTCGGCCAACATGAGGACGGCGATTAGCGACAGCAGGAAGATCGCGTCCATTTTGTGCGAATTGCCGAATCGTCTCGGCACTTCATAGCGTGCTGGTTTGAAGACCAGACGGCGCACGATGGCAACGATCATGCAAAGAAATACTATGGTTGCAGCGTAATCGGTAACGGTTTCATAGAGCCGTCCGGCAACACCGGACAGGCCCGGCATCACAAACCCGTAGGAAACGCCGACGATCAGAACGGTGAAGGCACGCAAGGCGAGGACGACAAAGCCCGCGAAGATGAGAATGTGGAGAATTCCGGCAGCTTTGTAGCGCGGATGCTTCCATTGACCGAACCAATACTTGAGGACGTTGTGGAAGCGCTGCAGCGGGTGGTCGAAACGCAGGTCGCGTTCTGCTCGCACCAACGGCACCAGGCGCCGAGCAACGATGTACGCGAAGCAGAGCACGCCAAGAACGTGCACCAACCAGAACAGCACTGAGCCTTGTGACAGCCAGGAAACGAGTTGCGGAGTAGCGGAAAGGCCTTGCATCACGCCTCTTCTAAAAACAGGCCAGGCTCGTAAGCCCGCAGCGCCCGGTTACAACGAGCGTTTACGGGGCAATCTTCTTCGCTCGGGAAGTCGCACCGCCTGGCGGCGATCCGACTGGAGCAAGATAGAGCAATGGTGCATCGGGGAGCAGATGAAACCGACTTCAGAGGCTGCGGGGTGGGAGTGAGTCGCGCGATGCAATTTGCCCTGCGGACTCGGTACTTCCTCCTGCCGCGCTTCGTGCGCCCTCATGCTGGCTCCCTGGGTAACTGCTGAGGAGGAGCCATTCCTGCGAGGAACCCTCGCGTGATAGCGTGTCCCGTAGATTTTTCGACGAAGTGAAATTCAGATCAACCGGCTACAACCGTTTTCCGATTATGCGTAGTCAATAGGATTTTTTTCGAACCAGTGCTCGTCTCTTACCTTGTCGATCCTCGACAGAGCACCTCCCGCAACACTTGCAGCCAGAAGACGGGATTCCCAGACCACGCCTGCCGTAAGGCCGATCACACCACCAAGCAGGCCTGAAGCAAGAACTTTCGCAGCCGACCGGCGGCCATTTCTGGGACAGCCGGTCAACATGCCCACCACTACGCCCAGGACTGTGGGTTTAATCGCCTTGCGGAATGAATCACGGATAAACGGAGATACGGGCCTACCATGCAAGAATGCTTCCTGGCCGGAACGACCACCTTCCAGACCAGAATTCAGAACCCTTCGGCCGTACTCAACTTCTGACTTGGACCACTCGGCAACATGCATAATCCACTCCGGCCGAAAGAACGTAATTCCTGAACAACTTAAACATTTTCGAGTGACCGAAGTCCGTACCACCTGTCACGGTTGCGTGTGAGTGTCATCACT
>JAICJP010000351.1 GCA_025928375.1 Candidatus Sulfotelmatobacter sp. | reverse complement strand
TCATGGATTAAAGAAGCGTTGATCGGATGTCTCGTTTATCAGACGCTTTGCTCCGGACGACCGAGTCGTCGTGGAAGGAAGCAATTATGGAGATTAAGAAAGTTGGAGTTCTCGGGTGCGGGTTGATGGGATCTGGGATTGCGCAGGTTTCGGCAATGGCCGGGTTCGACGTCAGCGTGCTTGAGGTGGAGCAGAAGTTTCTCGACAAGGGCTTCGCTGGCATTGAGAGATCGTTGTCGAAGTTCGCGGAACGTCCGGTAGAGAAGGGTGGAATCACCGTTGAGCAAAAGAACGAGATTCAGCGCCGGCTTAAGGGTACGACTAGCAAGGCCGATCTGGCCGATTGCGATATTGTGATCGAGGCGATCATCGAGAACCTGGAAGAAAAGAAGAAGATGTACGGGTCCCTCGAGGGCATTGTGAAGACTGACGCGATCTTTGCCTCCAACACATCTTCGATTTCGATTACCGAGTTGCTGACCGCGACCAAGCGGCCGGAGAGGTTTATCGGGCTGCACTTCTTTAATCCTGTGCCGCTGATGAAGCTGGTGGAGGTGGTGCGCACGATCGCTACTGCGGATGACGTTTATGAATCGGCATACGCATTCGCGAAGAAGTTGGGCAAGGTTCCGGTACGGACCTCGGACAAAACGGGATTCATCGTCAACCGGCTGCTGGTACCGTATCTGCTGGACGCGATTCGGGCGTATGAAGAAGGCGTGGGATCGATCGAGGATATTGATCAGGCGATGAAGCTGGGCTGCGGATATCCGATGGGACCCTTTACTTTGCTGGATTTTGTTGGGCTCGATACCACCTACTACATCACGCACGTGATGCATGACGAATTTAAGGAGCGGCGGTTTGCGTCGCCTCCGCTGCTGAAGCGGCTGGTGATGGCTGGTTGGTATGGGCGGAAATCGGGGCGCGGGTTTTATGATTACTCGGACCCGGAGAAGCCTCGGGCGCAGAAGCTTTGACTGCATTTGCGACGGATTTACACGGATCTGCACGGATTGCGATTATGAACTTCGAAAATATTCTTCTCGAAAAGAAAAACTCCATTGCTTATGTGACGGTGAACCGGCCGAAGGTGCTCAACGCGCTGAATATGGCGACTATGGAGGAGCTGCGGGCGGCGTTTCATGACATTAAGATGGATGCGGCAATTCGGGTGGTCATCTTCACTGGTTCGGGCGAGAAGGCATTCATTGCCGGGGCGGATATCAGCGAACTGGCCAAGCACGACGCGGTGTCGGGAAAGGAATATACGCACCGGGGGCAGAACGTTCTGAACCTGATTGAGAATCTGGGCAAGCCTGTGATTGCTTGCATCAACGGATTCGCGCTTGGCGGGGGATGCGAGATTGCCATGGCGTGCACGTTGCGGCTGGCCAGCGACAATGCGAAGCTGGGACAGCCGGAAGTGAAGCTGGGAATTATCCCGGGCTACGGCGGGACGCAGCGGCTGCCGCGGCTCGTGGGCAAGGGGCTCGCGATGCAGATGGTGTTGGCGGGTGAAATGATTTCTGCCCAGGAGGCGCATCGCATTGGGCTGGTGAATGAGGTTCTGCCTGCGGCAGAGCTGATTCCGCGTGCCGAGGCTATTGCGGCGAAGATTATCGCGAATGCTCCTCTGGCGGTGCAGTATGCGATGGAGGCTGTCAATAAAGGGATGGAGATGACGCTGGCGGAAGGGCTTTATCTCGAGGCGACTCTGTTTGGAGTTTGCTGCGCTACTGAGGACAAGACCGAGGGGACTACGGCGTTCCTGGAAAAGCGGGCGGCACAGTTTAAGGGGAAGTAGATTCTGGGCACGGATTCGCACGGATTTTCACGGATAAAGACTTTGCACCACAGGGGGCGCAGGGGATCACAGAGGAGATCAAATTCAAGGTTGAGTCTGTGCCGGAGGCGGCGTTCTCCGCAGTAGAAGGGAAGCTGGATGCTTCCGGCAGGCGCTTCGCGATTGTGGTCTCCCGATTTAATTCGTTTATCACGGAGCGGTTGTTGCTTAGCGCGTGTGATGCGCTGCTTCGCACCGGTGCTCGCAAGAAAGACATTGATGTGGTCCGCGTGCCGGGGGCGTTTGAGATCCCGACAATCTCACGGAGTTTGGCTTCCACGGGAAAATATAACGCCATCATTTGCATCGGATGTCTCCTGCGAGGAGATACGGCGCATTACGATGTGATTGTCAACGAAGTTACGCGCGGGATCGGGCAATCGGCGCAGGAGACCGGGGTCCCGCATGCTTTCGGCGTTCTGACTTGCGACACCTTGGAACAGGCAATCGATCGGGCTGGTCTGAAGATGGGGAATAAAGGCTTTGAGGCGGCGCTGGCGGCGGTGGAGATGGCGTCGTTAAAGGCTGCGATCGGGCCGCAGGCATCGGCTGGCAAGAAGAATCAAGCAGGAGACGGTTCACGAGTCCCACGAAAGAAACCACCTCAGAGACGTTCCCGGTAGGTCCTCCTCTTTCATCTGCAAAATAGCTCTACCAACTCCTATTCGGAAAATTGTTGCTGTAGACTGATGCAACTGTACCCTCTTGAATAGATCGCTACAGAGGGCACTGGGGCTCACAGGGGAATTCCTTTTATGAGCTTCTCGATTTAGGGCGTAGGCGAAATGGGAACACGACGCAAATCCCGGGAACTGGCTCTGCAGATGCTTTTTCAGGCTGACATGGGCAAGCAGGATGCGGAGCAGGTGCGCAAAACTTTTTGGGCAGAGCATGGCACGGCGAGCGCCGAGGTGCGTGGGTTTGCCGACGATCTGTTTCGCGTGGCTACCGATCGTGTCGCCGACATCGACCCTTTGATCGAGAAACATGCGGAGCATTGGCGGATGGAGCGCATGGCAGCAGTGGATCGCAATCTGCTGCGAGTTGCCGTCGCGGAGCTGTTGTCTTATCCAGAGACACCCCGGGCCGTGGTCATCAACGAGGCGCTGGAGATTGCGCGCAAATTCTCATCGCCCGAGTCGGTGCATTTTGTGAATGGAGTACTGGATAGCGTGGGAAAAGAACTGGAAGTCAGTAGCCCGTAGAGGCAGTTGCCGGTTGCCAGTGCTCAGTCCCCAGTAACGCGATCACTTCTTTTTACAGTTACGCCTGGAGCTTTGTTCATCTGGGTCCGAGTGGGCCGAGCTTCGCTCGCTGGGACAGCCGAGGCGGCTGTCCCTACATGGTAACTAAGGCCGCACCAGAACCGAGTTCAGGAGGCACGGAATGCCTGAAGTTGGGATCGCGCTGCAGAAGCCGTTGAAGAAGTTCGGCAGGTTGGGAAAAGAGAGTTGAACGAGATCACTGCCGCCAATGGCGGTGCTCACTTCGTGTAGCATGCCGTCGCTACCGGCCACGGCGATGGTGCCGCCATCCACAGTCATATCCGCACTCAGGGGCGTAACGCCTCCAGCTAGCTCGATCCCGCCAATTACGGATCCTGAAATAAAACTGTAGATCACGATGGACGAGCTGTTGGCGTTGACTATGTAGAGCTGCGTGGCGTCGGGCGAAGCAAAGAAGTTTATGGGATTCAGAGTGCCCTGCCCGAGTTCGATGCGCTGAATGGCGGGGGGTGGAGGAGTTGGGGTGTTCTGGGCCCAATCCGTGAAAGCCAGTTGCTGCGGGCAGAGGCTTCCGGCTGGAGGGGGAGAGATGGTCGAGGTAGCGATATCGAAACCGGTGGAATCGAGCAGAAGAACATGGATGCCGTCAGGAATGGGGTGGCCCTGAGAGTCGCTGCCATCAATGTGCAGGTTGGGAAGGACTCTCATGAGAATGGGATCGGCGGGCAGCGCGATATTGGCGGCGACGTTATTCACATCGGTGGCCACTTGGTTATTACAAGTGTTGTAGGCGGTGAGATTCGCCCCAGCGCCGGCGTTTGCTTGTGCAACAAAGGCAAAGGCTCCGTTAGGAGCGAATGCGATGGCCTTGCCAGGACCCGTGAGAGTGAAGGGTCCCTTCAGAGCCTGCAGGGGAGAGTAGGCGTAGAGCGAGGTCCCGGATATTCCGCCTACGATATAGGCTTTCAGGGAATCCGGGGAGAATGCGGCCACAGTGGCGTTGCTGATATTGAGTGCCGTGTCGGAAACCGCGGCGTTGGCCGAATTGACGACGAAAACCTGGTTTGGGGTGTGGAGGGTATCGGAAAACAGCGAGATCGTGCCGGTGTTCGAGGTAGCCAAGGCGCGGCCGGTAATCGCTCCCAAAGAGGTAAAGGCGCTGGAGGAGCTTCCTAAATTTCCCGGAATGATGATTTGGGCGCCGAAATCGCTACCCATGATGATCTTGTCTCCGGCGAGATCGAACAGTAGAGAGTTAGGCGAAACCGGGGATGGATTTTCATTGCCGACAGAAGCTTTGGATGAAGACAGATAATAAACGGCGGAACTGCAGGAGGCGGGTGGCTCATGAGAACATCCGGTGCTGGCGGCGAAGATGGCCGCGGCCGCCGGGGTTCCACTCACAACGCCGGAAATCGCGCCGGTGGGCGGCGGTTGAATGGTCGTAGCGGGTAAATTGGGGAATACATCGGAGGAATACACGGGGACGGGGATCAGTTCCTGGCATCCTCCAAACTTTGGGTACAGAGCTTGGAAGAAAGTGTTACAGGTGTCGATTTGTGTTTGCGATGACAGTGACTGAGGCCTGGTAGGAAAGCCGACATTGCAAGTAGGCGGAGAGCAGGCAGCAGTAATGCTGGCGGCGCCGGGGGAATTCAAGCTCACTTGGCAGGAGTCGGTGCATCCGCTGGCGACGGAAATCGCACCGGGCTGAGAGGACAACCAGGTCAAGGGAATCTTACTCAGCACAATGCTGCCAGTATTGTTCGCCAGAGTTGAATTGCCCAT
>JAICJP010000337.1 GCA_025928375.1 Candidatus Sulfotelmatobacter sp. | reverse complement strand
GTTGTACCGCGCCATGATGTCCTGCATCTTGCGCTCATCTTTGCGAATGTCGTCGCGGTCGTTCTTGCGGGTATCTTTTTCCCATTTTTCGTAAGCTTTATCGAACTCGCGCTGATCGTCCACCGAGAGACGACTCTGGCCATACCCGGCGTCGCCGCGTGAATAGCGGTTGTCGTTATAGCCGTTGTCCCGATATCCGCCGTTGTTATACCCCGGTTGGGTGGCGATCCGATCGTAGGGCACATCGGGGGGGATGTTATTGCGCTGCATGATGTCCTGCATGCGGCGGGCATCCTTCGCAATGTCGTCGCGATCATTGCGGCGGCTGTCGTTTACCCATTTTCCGTAAGCGTTGTCAAAGTCCCTCTGGTCCTCAGGCGAAAGCCGTCCCTGATTGTCCCAGTTGCGGTTATCCTGGGGATAGGCATTGTTGTAACGCCCCTGATCGGAGCGGTCCTGCGGCCCGTAACCATTGCTGGCGATGCGATCATAGGGCACGTCAGGCGGGATGTTGTTACGCTGCATGATGTCCTGCATCTTGCGCGCATCTTTGTCGATATCATCACGATCGTTCTTACGGCTGTCGTTGACCCATTTCGCGTACGCCTTATCGAAATCATGCTGGTCGTCGGGCGAGAGCCGGCTGTTCTGGCACAGCGCGGGCAATGCCAGGGCGGCGAGCAGCGCCATTACCTGCAAAATTCTGTTCATGGTATGACCTCCGAAAGTAGTCGGATGAAGCGGCGGGGCACACACTGGTGCCCATGCCCACAGCTGAGATGAGTCGATTGGAGGTGCTGTTGGCTACGGCGATGCGGTAGGGGGTACTAGATCTCCCTTAAGAATCAGCCGCTCGCCGTTGCATCCGGTACTTGCACATTCAGGTTCAGCAGCATCCAAGCTCGGGCGACGTAGAGTTGCCCGGCTGGAAGTCCCCCATTGGATGCCCTGAAACATCTCGTCACGCGCTATATCGGATTCGTGTGGGCGCTGCTTGAGCCGCTGGGCTCGTGGGCAGTATTCGCCATCGCGGGAATCGATTCCGCGTTCTTCGGCGTGCCGCTTGATCCGGTGGTTGCGACTTACGTGTATCAAAATCGATCGCACGCGCTTCTTTATCCGCTGCTGGCCGCAGCCGGCTCGGCGGCAGGCTGCATTCTGCTGTACTGGATCGGCTACACGGGAGGCGAGGTTCTGCTGCTGAAGCGCATGCCGCGCGCAAAATTCGAAAGAATTCGCCATGCCTTCGATCGGCACGAGTTTTGGGCCTTAGTGGTTCCCTCCATGATGCCTCCGCCATTTCCATTCAAGGTGTTCGCGCTGGCCGCGTCCGTCTTCGAGATGAACTTCTGGCATTTCCTGCTGGCCATTTTCGTAGGACGCCTGATTCGATTCCTCATCTTGGCGATGCTCGTGCTCAGGTTCGGTCCGCAGGTCGTGGCAATCGGGGCTGAGGTCTTCGCCAAGCATTGGGTCGTGCTGATCGTGGCAGTCGCAGGAGTAACTGCCGTCGGAATCTACGCCTGGGCGCGCTCCAGGAAGCGACCAGCGCTACAGCCTCCACTGCAGAAAAAGTAAAGGATTCTTTGTAGCTCCCGCATAGGCACCGTTGGCGATTCTCCAACGTTGCAACCCGCAACCGAGTCTTGGAATCAGAGTTCCGGAGCAGCTTTGCCGACCCAAACCAAACCGGCGCGCAAGCCCAAAAAGAATCACCTCGGCAGTTTACTCAAGAGAGAATTCGATCGTTCCGAAACCCTCCGCATTGTGGGCTCGATCGCCATATTGGCCATCTGCATCCTGGTGCTCGTGGGGCTGTTTGCCCCGGGGCTGCGTTATTCGCTGGTGAATCCGGTTGCGGTGCCCATTGACTCTGCAGCATTCCTGAACGAACTGGAGCCGCTGGTCAACTCCAAGATTACCCAGAACAACCAGATCGAAGTGATCGAGAATGGTGATCACTTTTACGACGCCCAGTTGGACGCCATGCGCCAGGCCCGCCACAGCATTAATATCGAGGCGTACATCTTCCATAAAGGCAAGCTGACCGACCAGGTGCTGCAGGTCTTGACCGAGCGCGCGCGGGCAGGGGTCCATGTCAACCTCGTGCTCGATGCCGCAGGGAGCCTGTCCACGCGCAAGAGTTATTTCAAACCGCTGAAAGAAGCGGGCGGTAACGTGGACTGGTATCACCGGATGCGCCTGCACAACTGGTTTATCATCAACAACCGCACCCATCGTGAAATCACCCTCATCGATGGAATTACAGCCTTCGTGGGTGGCGCCGGATATGCGGATTGGTGGAGGTATGGAACCAAGTCCGAACCGCGATGGCGCGATACCATGGTCCGCATACAAGGCGATGCCGTCCGGGCGATTCAGGGCACCTTCCTCGAAAATTATCTCGAGGCTTCCGGGAAGATTCTCGATGGTGGAGATTACTTTCCGCCAGCCTTCCCTGACCCTGGCAGAACGACGGCGCTGGTAGTCACCAGTACACCATCCAGCGGAGGATCTACGCGCGCCCGCGTGCTTTTCCAGACACTGATTGCAGGAGCTCGCAAATCCATCTACATCACCACGCCCTACTTTCTCCCCGATCGCAGCATGATGGATGAGTTGGCGCACGCCCAGCAACGCGGCGTTCGCGTCAACGTGATCGTTCCCGGCAAGCACGACGATCATGCATTAACCCGCAGCTCAGGAAGAAGCTCTTACGGCAGACTTCTGAAGGCGGGGGCGAATGTCTACGAGTACGAGCCCTCCATGATCCATGCCAAGATCGCGATCTTCGATGGCGCATGGAGCGTCGTCGGATCTACCAACCTCGACAATCGTTCCTTCGGCATCAATGACGAAGTCAATGTCGCGGTGCTCGATCCGCAGATCGCGAGCAGGCTCACCGGCGATTTCGAGCAGGATACGGGTGAATCCAAGAAAGTAACCCTTGAAGAATGGCAAAGGCGCCCGCTGTCCGAGCGGCTGATGGAGATGGTGGGTTGGATTTTCGAACGTGAGCAATGAGCCTCCGCATTCGGGTTGCCAGCTACAACATTCACAAATGCCGGGGCCTGGACCGGCGTACCGATCCTGAGCGCATCGCGAAAATCATTGCAGAAGTCGACGCCGATGTAGTGGCGTTGCAGGAAATTCTCGACGTGCGGGATGGCCGCCCGGAATTCGACCAGGCCCGCAGGATCACTGCCGCACTGGGCACTTATCGCTACTGTTTCGGGGAAAACCGCCCACTCTACGGAGGGCGCTACGGCAACATGACGCTAAGCCGCTTTCCCCTGCAGGTCTGCCGCAATTACGACCTTACCTGGCGCCATCGCGAGAGGCGCGGATGCCTTCGCACCGACCTGCTGCTCCCCGGCAACACCCTGCTGCACCTCTTCAACGTGCACCTGGGCACGAGCTTTGTGGAGAGACGGCATCAGGCGCGAATGCTGTTGAGCGACAACATGCTCAGCAAAAAGCAGTGGGCCGGACCTAGAATTGTCGTCGGCGATTTCAATGAATGGACGCGTGGCCTGGCCTCGCGACTCATGGGAGAAGTTTTCGAAGCCGCGAAGCCGAAGACGTTTCTGCGGCACGGGCGTACCTATCCGGGAGTTTTTCCCGTTCTGCATCTCGATCACTTCTATTACGAGAAACACCTTTTGCTGCGGAATTTCCGCGTGCACCGGACCCGCAGGGCGCTGGCCGCATCCGATCATTTGCCCCTCGTGGCTGAATTCGAATTGGCGACAACGCTTGAATGACCAGCGGTAGACTTTCACAATCGACCACTCGCATTACGGATGCGGAGCGGGCACATCCAGCGCCCACGTTGAAATCGGTGAAGCAAAATCCCCCAAAAAAGATTATCGTGGCAGGCGAACTAAATTCCCGTTTAGGGGGGACTCATACCGTGTTGAATCGCAGAACATTTCTCAAACTGGCAAGCTCGGCGACGGCAGGAGGCATGCTGGGAGCGAAGGTTTATGCGCTGTCAGTCGAGCAGGAGCAGCCGACGGCTCCGGTTTCCGCTAACGATCATATTCAGATCGCCCTCATCGGTGCGGGTGGGCAGGGTATGGGAGACACTCGCGCTGCGCTCCAGGTTCCAGGCGTGAAGCTGGTCGCCGTGTCCGATTGCTATGACGGACGTCTCGAGCATAGCAAGGAACAGTGGGGCAATGACGTGTTCACGACGCGCGACTACAAAGAAGTCCTGGTACGCAAAGATGTAGACGCAGTGATCATCGGCACACCCGATCACTGGCACAAGCAGGTTTCCGTGGATGCTATGAAGGCCGGGAAGGACGTTTACTGCGAGAAGCCGATGATTCACGAGTACGCCGACGGGCCGGAGATGATCCAGGCGGCCCGCGCCAATCATCGGATTCTGCAGGTCGGAAGCCAGCGCGTCAGCTCGATCATTTATGTCAAAGCCAAGGAGATGCTTGCCGCAGGTGCAATCGGGCAGCTCAACATGGTCACGGCACATTGGGATCGCAATTCCTCGATGGGCGCGTGGAACTACACCGTTCCCCTGGACGCCTCGCCCGAAACCTGCGACTGGCCGCGCTTCCTGGGCACCGCCCCCAAAATTCCTTTCAACGCCGAGCACTTTTTCCAGTGGCGCAAGTGGAAAGCCTACGGAACAGGGGTCGCTGGCGACCTGTTTGTACACCTCTTCAGCGGAACCCACTTCATCACGGGAAGCAATGGTCCTACGCGAGCGATGGCAACCGGTGGCTTGCGCTTCTGGAAAGATGGCCGTGATGCCAACGATGTGCTGCTGGGATTATTTGATTATCCCCAAGGGTTCAATCTCGCTCTGCGCGTCAACTTCGTGGACGGTGGAGATGAGAGCGAAGGCCTGGTCTTCAGCGGGTCGGAGGGGATCATGGAGATTGGTTGGAACCAGCTTACGATCAGCCGGATGCCCCGAGAAACAGAACCGGGACACACCATCGACACGTTCACGGATGCAATGCAGAAGAGGATTCTGGCTGAGTACCGGCAGAAGTACCCGCGAGTGCATCCATCGGAACCGCCTGCTGTCGACTATGAAAAGTATGTAGCTCCGAAGGG
>JAICJP010000147.1 GCA_025928375.1 Candidatus Sulfotelmatobacter sp. | reverse complement strand
GGAATTGTTTTCGGCGCTGTCGGCGTCAGCGATATTGAGGACGTTGCGGGCGAATTCGATGAAAGAGTACTGGAATCCGCCACAGGTGCCGAGGAATGGCCAGTCGCGCACGCGGGCGAACTGGATGCCCTTCAGCATGCCTTCAAAACTTTTATAGGGACTGCCCGGGGAGGCCCAGAGTCCGTCGAAAGATTCCAACCTCTTTTCGGAAGCCGGCTGCGCGAGGGAAACAGTCGGAATCCACTCGGATTGAACTGCGATGCCGAGCTTGCGGGCGGCATGTTGCAGCGCGTCGTTGGTGGCGTGATGCGAGCGGAATTCAGGGTTGAAATCGCCCAGAATCCCGATGCGTACGGCGTCGCTCACGCGTTGATTGTACTAGAGCGTAGGCCGAGGACTTGGGAGGCAAATGCTTACCCCGGGTTTAGCACCGTGGTGCTTTTGTGAGTAACCTGGAAAAGATGACCAAATCGATGGGGCGACGAGAACTAATGAAAGACTCTGGTCATGTTCAGAAGTACATAGAGGCTAAGCAGTGCTAGTGCCGGGCCTCCCCAGATCATGAGCGTGCATTTCCATCCCAAGGCCCGGGCGACTTCCTGCTGGCTACGCCACGAGATCAGGAAGGTTCTGTCGTTCTCGCCTTTCCTCAGCACGACCGGGGGATGCGGATCAAATCCGTTTGCGCCACCGCCGTCCGTCGACGAAGTAGAGGCTGGGTCGCTCACGACTTCTACGCCGGATGCTGATTCCGAAGGAACACCGGCCACGGACCAGGCTGCCGGGCTAGTGATACCAGCCTTGATAAGCGCAGTGGCAATTTTCTGTTGCTGCGTCATCTCGGAACTTTTCATTGGAGCGCTACCGGATGGCAGGCGGACGACCTCGTGTGAGGCGCCAGCTCGAATGGCCATGGGTTCAGCGAGTACGGGGAGGTTGTCAGTTCCCCCGATTGAGTTGAATCCGGCGGGAGTAAGCGAAAGCGAGAACTTGCCGAGGCTCACCGAGCTGATCTCTTCGCTTTCACGAATGGGCTGAGGAGCGACTTTAAGGCCACTATTCTCGGCAACCGTTCCCAGGATAAACAGCGCGTTCTTGGGCTTGAGGCAGAATTCTTCCACCTTGATCTTGTTGTTGGTCATGACTCCGTGACGCGCCAGAAAAGTGCGGACGGTTTCGGGCGCAGGATCTTTGGTGGTGAAAAAGGAGTCACAGAATTCCTCCTGGAAATCGCGGTGCAGATCGAGATCGGCGCCACGCGGATCGATGAGCATCCGTCCGGTGTTGTCGTCCAGGAAAAAAGGAACGTGCATGCATTCACCCGCGATTTTGACCCACTCCTTGTTCTTGCCATGCTGCTTCCACTCCCACACCAGGGTTCGGAAGTAGTAGCAGGGTCGCCCGGTGATGGGTGCCAGCATGGTGTAGGGTCCGGTGGCGAGTCCGCTAATTTCAACCATGCCAATCGACGCACTGCGAATCTTCGAAAAGGGGGTATCGAGAATCAAGCGGCGGCGCTGAAGCAGGCGAAATCCATACAAGAATAGAGCGATGCCGGCGCAAAAGCCGACTAGAGACCAGACGAGCAGCCCGCTCGCGTCGGAAGATCGGTAAAGAATCAATGAGGCCAGCACAGAAGAGACTTCGTCCTGTGGTCAGGCTAGCGAAGCGAGGCGGGGATCGCAGCTTACGTTGGTAACGATTTCGCAGGGGTGGGTTGACTGAGTCTTCTGGCCAGTAACCGCCGCAAGAATCAATTAAGTATCAGACTCAGGGGACAGGGAATGGGGATTAGGGGCTCGGATGCTTACGCTTTCATTACTTTCTGGAATGCGGATTGGAATTTCGCCATTTCCTCCTGGGTTCCTACCGTGACGCGGACCCAGGTGGGCATGATGGGCCAGATGCGTCCTACCATGACGTTCTCCTTGGCCATGGCGTCGCGGATTTCCTGGCCAGGACGTTTCACATCGACCATGAAGCAGTTCGATTCGGAGGGGATGTAAGAGAAGCCGTTGCGGTCGAGCCATTGAAATGTCTGCTGGCGGACGGAGGCGTTGATGCGGCGGCGCTCGGCGACTAATGAGGAATCCCGCAGGCTGGCCGTTGCGGCAACCACTGCCGTAATGGGCATGAAGTTGAAGCCGCCACGCTGCAGCACCCTCTTACCCAGGTCGGGACGGGCAATGAGAAATCCGCAGCGTATGCCTGCCATGCCGTAGACCTTCGAGAACGTGCGCAGAACGATGACGTCTTTGCCCGCTTTGACGAGATCAAGCGCCGAGGGTGCGGCCTCGGTGAAGTGGATGTAGGCTTCGTCAACTACGACCACCGAGCCGTTCGGCTTATTCGCGAGGAGGTACTCAATATCCGCCCTTGGAGTGAGGGTACCGGTGGGGTTGTTGGGATTGCAGATGTAAAAGATCCCGCCATCAGGGGCGGCGGCGAGCATTGCTTTGATGTCATGGGCGTGCGTTTTAGTAAGCGGGACCTTGACGACGCGCGCGCCGTTGCTTTCGGCGGTCATCATGCCGAGTTCGAATCCGGGATCGCCCGTGACATAGCTTTTTTGCGCATTGCAGAAGGCCATCACGCTGAGCGCCAGTGGAGGCGTGGACCCCACGGTGGCGGTTACGAATTCGGGATTGAGACCTTCCATCTGCGCAAAGGTTTGGACCAGTTCGTCAGTGAGATTGTCGGAGTAACGCCCGCCTTGGGGAATGATGCTGGCCATTGCGTCGCGGGCGGATTGCGAAGGACCCAGCGGATTTTCATTCGAGTCGATCACGGTGGCGCCCGGATGCGGCTCATGCCGGCGTCTGGCGGCGGCAGCCAGTGCGGGCTCGGTCCAAGTGCGGAACGTGGCAGCAGCAGACGCTGCCGCGGAGAGGTGCAGGAAGGAACGGCGGGAGAAGCGTGGCATGCGGATCCTCCGTCTGGGGAGTTTGAAGCAGGAGCGCAGGAAAGTCAAAGGGGTAGTGGATCCGGGCTGACATGCGCCAGTATGGCAACAGAACTGAAAAGCCTTGCTGGCGTTTATCGTCGTTTACAGCCGCGAGGACGCCCGCGCTCAGTCCTGTTCCTTGCCGGCGTAGTATCCGGCGCGGGCTTGTATCTTGTAACTCTGCTTGCTCTTGATTTCGACCTTACGGTAGGTTCCGTCTTTCTTTTCGTTGATGGGCGTATAGCCGATGTTGTACTGGCTGCGGAGTTCGGCGGCGATCTGGTCAAAGGCCTCGCGCAGCTTGTCGAACTTGTTGCCGACGTTGATGACGCGCCCGCCTGTCTGCTCAGTAAGCTTGCGCATGTCGCCTTCACCGGAGTAGCCAAATCCGCCGTAAAATCCGCGATCAGCGCATAACAGGACATAGACGATGGCGTCGGCTTTTTGCGCGGCTTCGATGGCATCTTGAAGCTTAAGGCGACTGCCTTCATCCTGGCCATCGGTCAGGATGATCATGGCTTTGCGACCAACTTCTTTCGACAGCATGTCGTGGGACGAGAGATAGACCGCGTCGTACAGAAGTGTCCCGGGCGAGTTTCCGCGTTGCGGGACAGGGCCGCCGCCCATCCCCGGGATGCCGCCGCTGCTGTAATCGACATTGACCTTGGCTTTGTTGAGGGCGGCTTGGAGACGGTGAGTGTCGCGGGTGAAGTCCTGCAGCAGATCGACGGTGATGTCAAAGCTGATGACGTAGGCTTCGTCTTTCTCGGTGAGGATCTGGCGGAGGAAGGCGCCCCCGACTTCTTTCTCCATGTCGATGACGTTGCGCTGGCTGCCGCTGGCGTCAATCATCATGCCGAGAGTCAAGGGCAAGTTGGACTCGGCCGTGAAGTACTTGATGGTCTGCGGCTTGCCGTCTTCGTAAATCTCGAAGTCATTCTTGGTGAGGTTGGGGACGAGGCCACCGTGCTTCTCCTTTACATTGAAGAACAGCTGGACTACGTTGACGTTGACCTTGAGCGTGGTTGTGGGTTCCTGGGAATCCTGGGACTTCTGGCCAGTGGAGGCTGGCTGCTGGTTGTGGACGGAGGGCGGCGCAGCGTTTTCTTGAGCCGAGGAAAACGGCGCTGCCCCTGCCAGCGCACACGCAAGCAGAGACACTAATCGCAATGGGGACGGTAAAGGATTTCGCATCCGGGACTCTCAGGCCTTAATTTGTTAGTCTAACCCTGAAGGATTAGATGCACCAAATGAGGTCGGATTGGCATCCCACAGTCCAGTGGGAGCTTTTTTTAAGGATGAGGGACGCTATGGGCGGGCGGAGCGGCAGCAAAACATCGGGCAAACGAGTAATTTGGCGGCTCGCAGCAATTGCAATTGCGATAGCTCTGCCGGTTCCCGCATTGCAGGCGCAGTCCAGCGCGGGACAGAATCCCGCATCCCAGCCTTCTAATACCCAGCCGGCGCCGGACATTCCCGATGCGCCTTCGACGGTTCAGCCGCCTCCGACCAAGATTGCCCCTCCGCCGGACCTTCCACAGAATGAGACAGGGCAATCCTCAAGCCAGACACCGGCTCAGGAGAAGCCCGCGCCTCCCCCCATGCCGCCGGTGGAAACGGTTGCGCCAGGAACGAGGGTGGAGAGTGGCCCGCAGCAGCCAAGTGGGCCGAGGAATCAGCTTAATCCGAATGAGGGTCTCTACACCATTCGAACTCCCGTCAACTTCGTACTGCTGCCGGTGATGGTCAAAGATAAAGATGGGCGGCGGGTGGACGGACTCCTCCCTAGTGACTTTGTGGTGCTGGAAAATGGGAAGCAGCAGAAGTTGAGTTATTTCACCAGCGATCCATTCCTGCTTTCGGTGGCGGTTGTGCTGGATGTGGGCATGGCCGACGTCGCCCTGCAGAAGGTGAACCAGACGTATTCGGCTCTTGTGGGGGCCTTCAGCCCGTATGACGAGTTTGCACTCTACACGTATAGCAGCACCGTGACCCGGGTGACGGACTTCACCGGGCGTCCGGAGAGGCTTACGGCGGCGCTGGATGCGATGAAACTTGTGCGGGGAGGCAGTTACGGGCCGCCGGTTCTGGGAGGTCCGCTCTCCAATCAGCCGCCGATGGTCAATGGCATCCCAGTCGGAACCCAAGGACCGCCTCCCGTGATGACGCCTCCCAAGGAAGCGCACGTGCTGAACGATGCAATTCTGAAGGCGGCGTTGGACCTGAGCAAGCGGGATCGCACCCGCCGCAAGATCATTTTCGTGATCAGTGATGGCCGCGAGCGCGGAAGCCAGGCCAGCTACAAGGACGTGCTGAAGCTGCTGCAGACGCATGGAATTCAGGTCAAGGCCGTGGTGCTGGATCAGGGTGCGCTGCCGGGTTACAAACAGGTGGAGAAATTGCATCACGTCTTCCGCCAGGGATACGCCGACATTCTGCCGAAGTACACGAATGCGACCGGGGGCGGAGACGTCTTCACCGAATTAACCCGCAATTCCATTGAAGGTGCTTATGCACAGATCACCTCGGAAGCCAGGAACCAGTACACCTTGGGATACAGTCCGAAGGCAGTGGCTGGCAGTTCGGCATACCGAGGCATCGAGGTGCTGGTGAATAAGCGAGGGCTCAACATCTATACCAAAGTCGGATATTATCCTGTTCCCACCGCGCGGTGAGATTCACGAATTCAAAAGCCTCTTCGCGTCATGAAGGGTGCACTAGCGGGGACACCGTCCTGTTTTCCTCTGCCGCATTGCCCTAGTGATGTCAATGGGCCCTGGGGGTCACCTGAGTAACCTGCGGCTGATACCCTGCGTATGATATAAAGACCGCGAGCCTGCAAAAGAGAGTGTTGCGCGCGGCGGACCCGGGAGGGTGTGCCCGCATTTCGAGGAAAGCCTTGAGTTTCATCAACTTCGCAGCCCGCGAGATCAACTGCAAAATCGTGTACTACGGCGCTGGATTGGGCGGTAAGACCACCAATCTGCAGGTGATTTATCAGAAGACCGCGGACCAGCAGAAGGGAAAGATGATCTCGCTGGCCACCGAGACCGAGCGAACCTTGTTCTTCGACTTTCTGCCGCTCGATCTGGGGTCGGTGCGCGGCTTCAAGACACGCATCCACCTCTACACGGTGCCGGGGCAGGTCTTCTACGACGCCAGCCGAAAGCTGATCTTGCGGGGCGTGGATGGGATTGTGTTCGTCGCGGATTCGCAGGAACAGCGCATGGATGCCAACGTCGAGGCGCTGGAAAATCTCATGTCGAACCTGAAGGAGCATGGGTACGATTTCAACAAGATTCCGTACGTATTGCAGTTGAACAAGCGCGACTTGCCGAACATCCTTCCGGTCGATATGCTCGCCACCGAACTGCGCAAGAAGAATGAACCTATCGTCGAAGCTGTCGCGTTCCAGGGCGTCGGTGTGTTCGAGACCCTGAAAGAAATTGCCAAGCAGGTTCTGACGGAACTCAAAGCCGGCGGATAGGCCCCAGGCTTCCCAGTCCAACCGATCTCCTTACAATCATCATCCGCAATAGATCGTAATGTCTGCGTCAACGAATCTTCTTGCCTAAGGCGGCAACGGCATGAGCGGGAGCGAGGCGAACCGCGAACTTATCGTCGTGACCACAACTGATCACGGTGGTTTGATTGGGATATTCTCTAACCCAGATTACCCGTTCGGGGTTGACAAAGACTTCCATGCCGTCCACGTCTTCAAACATTACAAAATCCACGTTGCCTCCTTGGGCTACCTGATCATGCAGACTCTGGTGCGACGCTTCAGGCCCAGCAATGAACCTTAGCTCACCGCTTCATTCCACTGCACCACCCGCTTTTCGCGGCTGCTCTTATGGGCCAACAATAGCGCGCGCTGAGTACGGAGCGCCTGTTCGGGCGGAACATCGAGGGGAGCGGCGCTTTCGATCGCGTCACGCATGTTGGCGTAAAAGCCGCGATAATCCCCGCGCTCGGTCTTAAGCTTCCTGGTTTCGCCATTGATGAGGCTGAGCGTTCCCCACTCCGATTCAGGGTCCTCGCCCCAGTGCTCGCCCCAATCGAGGCCGTCGGGGTAGTTCGGGCTGCGCAAGATTTCTTCCTGGGGATCCATGCCGTATTTCACGAACGATCCGGAGGTTCCGTGGAGTAGAAGGTGGTGGCTGGGCTTAAAGGCGATGATGCGGGCGTGCAGCAGCACGCGGGTGCGGGGGTACTCCATGTAGACATCAAAGGCGTCATCCACGCTGGAGTCTTCGCGCTGCCAAAAGGCCGTGGCCCAGATTGATTTTGGTTCGCCAAAAAGGACGAGCGCGCCGTCGATGAGGTGAGGGCCGAGGTCCCAGAGAACGCCGGCGGCGGGAAAATCTGGCCGTTCGCGCCATGCATTCGGCTTGGCGCCCAGCCGGAACCGGTCGAAGCGGGCTTCATACTCCATCACTGTGCCCAGCACGCCCGATTGAACCAGTTTCTGTACGGTGATGAATGCGCCGTCCCAACGGCGGTCCTGGTAAACCGAGAAGAGCTTCTTGCGTTGCGCAGCCAGGGCCATGAGTTCTTGGGCTTCTTTCATCGTGGGCGTAAGCGGCTTGTCGACGACCACGTGCCGGTCGGCTTCGAGGATCGCTTTGGCATACGAGTAGTGGGAGTCATTGGGAGTGGCCACGACCACCAGGTTGATGGTCTTATCCGAAAGCAGTTCGTCGAGGCTACGGGCGATGCGGACGTCAGGATAGCGCTGCTTTGCGTTGTTAGTGTGGCGTTCCAGAACGCAGGCGAGTTCCATTCCTTTGACGCCGCGAATCATGGGTGCGTGAAAGGCTTGCCCCGCCAGGCCGAATCCGATTAAGCCGACTCTTACCATGGATCCCTCTGTGCTTGGAACTTCAGCGGTCTTTGAGACGACGCACAAATTTTAATCCCGACCAGACGTCCGTGATCGCGCAGACTTTCACGTCAACGAGACCGCCGGCCAGACCTATATTCCGGACTTTATTTTCATCGAGGTCGGTGGGTACGCCGGAGCTTTTCTTAGGCCAACTTATCCAAATCATGCCATTGGGCGCGAGTGACTTCACGAAATGGTCAAAATCGTTTAAGCCCGCTTTCGATTTGGCAAAGTACAGGATGAAGTCGACCGGCTTTTTCCCATAGCGATCAATTTGGCAGGTGGACAAGGCTGGGTTCAATTCTGCGCGGACTTCAGCGGGCAGGTCTAACAAAGCGACGCGAATGCCGCCTTTAATCCCAAGCTTTTTGAAGAGCGGAGTGCCTGAATAGCCGGGCATAGGTTGAAACCATACAACGCAAGAAAATTACCACAGGGAAGCGCTCATAGGCACTGAGGAAGGCTACTGGGCGGGAGCGTAGTAGCCACGACGGGCGCGCACCTTGAAGCTCTTACGATCGTTGGCGACGATTTCGATCGTGCGGTAATGACCGTCAGATCTGAAATCGGCCGGCTTGTAGGAAACCGCATACTGGCTACGAAGTTCGTCCGCAATTTCAGCGAAGTCATTGGAGACATCGCGAAGCTGGAAAGGGAAGAAGGCACGTCCGCCGGTGGCATCGGCGATGCGCTCCAGCACCTTATCCCCGGGTCCCTTGGTGCCGCTCACGTTGGTGGAAATGGTGTAGACGATGGCTTCGGCACGCTGCGCCATTTCAATGGCTTCTTCACGGGTGACGTGGCTCTGGTTGTCATCGCCATCGCTAAGAAGAATGATGGCGCGGCGAACAGGAGTGGACTTAGGAGCTTTGAGCAATTTGTCGCGGCAGGCGAAGTACAACGCGTCATACATCGCGGTGCCGCCCCCAGGACGCAGTTCATGAACTCCGTGCGCTAACAGCTCGGTGTTGTCGGTGAAGTCCTGGGTGACCTCGGGGGTCACATCGAAGCCGACCACGAAGGCACGGTCCTTGCTGGGGTGAACCGTCTGGTTGAGGAACTCAATGGCGGATTCCTGCTCGAACTTGAAGCGGTCGCGGACGGAATTGCTGGCGTCGATCAGCAATCCCACTTGCAGCGGAAGATTGGTTTCCGCGGAGAAACTGCGAATCTCCGCCGGCGCCTTGTTGTCGTCGACAATCGTAAAATCATTCTTCTTCAGATCGGTGACGCGATGACCGCGCTTGTCGGTGACCGTGAAGACCACGTTGACTTCGTTGGTGGTGGTGCGCAGGGTGGTGAGCTGGTCGTCGCTGCCGGCCGGCGAAGTTCCATCCGTGGCCGTTGCATTGTCGGCCGGAGTGTTGGTGGCTTGTGCTGCCGCCTGCTGCTGAGTCACGGGCGTCGCGGGGGCAGTCGCCGGAGAAGATTGTGCTGGCGCATTCGCGCCCAGTAGGGCCAGCAGAACCCCGGTGCCGAGGGCCAAATTGATCCCCAAGGTTGGCATCTATCCCCCTATTATAGCGGTTCTCCGCCCGGTAAATCGCGCCGAAACATCGACGGAGACCCGGCCGCCTCAGTGGGGACGGTCATCAGCAACATGGTTTGCAGGTTTGCGTTCCAAGGCGGCTAGAAAGGTCTCGAGCGTTTGCGGGAGGGGCGCCTTAAAGCTCAACTGCTCGCCGGTTCGGGGATGGAAGAGGCTCAGCTGCGCCGAATGCAGAAAATTGCGTGAGAGGCTGATCGCTCCAGCCTTGCTCACCCGGATTTCTCGTGGCGCTCCGTACAGCGTGTCGCCGACGACGGGATGCCCCAGAGATCCCAGATGCACGCGGATCTGGTGCGTCCTTCCGGTGTCGATTCTCACCTCCAGCAGACTGAACTTGCCGTGTGGGGTATCGTAGCGGCGAAGGACGGTGTAGTGCGAAACCGCGTCCCGGCCGCCAGAACCGCGCGTAGTCATGCGGATGCGGCGGATGCGGTCCCGACTAATGCTGGCCGAGATCGTGCCGGAATCCTTTTTCATCCATCCGTGAACCAAAGCTACGTAAGTCTTTTTGACCTCACGACGGGCGAACTGGGAGGCTAGCTTGCAATGTGCCTGATCGTTTTTTGCGACGACGATTAAGCCGCTGGTCTCTTTGTCGAGACGGTGAACGATGCCTGGCCGCATCTCGCCGCCGACACGAGAAAGCTGCTGGAAATGGTGCAGCAGAGCGTTGACCAGGGTTCCACGATTGCGCTGATCTGCGGTTGCTCCGGCGCCCGCGTGCACCATCATGCCTGCGGGCTTATTGATGATGGCGAGATCGTCGTCTTCATAGAGGATGTCCAGCGGGATGTCCTCGGGAATGGCGCGCAAAGCAGGACGCTCGGCGGTGCCGAGTACGCTTACTTGTTCGCCTCCACGCAACTTGAGCGAGGCCTTGCTGGGCGCACCGTCG
>JAICJP010000294.1 GCA_025928375.1 Candidatus Sulfotelmatobacter sp. | reverse complement strand
GGGTTGTGAAAACAAGAGAATTATCTGGCACGAGATGCGTTTTCTTGTGATGATTTGATCTTCTCTATGCGCATCCTTCTGATTGGCGGGAATGGCTTCATTGGGCGGTTCGTGGTGGCCGCACTCAAGCAGCAAGAGCATACGCTGGCGGTCTTTCACCGCGGCACGAGGGCCTTGCCCTCTGGGATTGAAGAGATTCGCGGTGACCGTAACCAACTCAGCGCGAGCGCTCAGGAGTTGAGGCACTTTGCTCCCGACGTTGTGATTGACCTCGTCATCAGTTCGGCCTCGCAGGCGGAAGAGCTGATGAACATCTTTCGGGGCACGGCCCGACGCGTGGTCATGCTGAGCAGCATCGATGTGTACCGCGCGGTGGGTATTTCGCACGGCACCGAGAATGGCCCGTTGCAGGAGGTGCCGCTTACGGAAGAGTCGGAACTGAGGCGCCGTCTGCATCCCTACCCGGCGGAGAGCATGCAGCACCTGCGAAAGGTTTTCGCCTGGGTGACCGACGACTACGACAAGATTCCGGCAGAGCGCGTGGTGATGAGCGATCACAAGCTTCCCGGTACGGTGCTCCGGCTTCCGATGGTGTATGGACCCGGCGATTTGCTGCGCCGTTTTTATCCGGTGGTGAAGCGCATCGTCGACGGGCGTCGGCACATCATTTTTCCCGAGACGCTGGCTGGATGGCATTCGCCGCGGGGCTATGTCGAGAACGTAAGCGCGGCCATCGCGCTGGCGGCGACGGATGAACGCGCCGCGCGATGTGTGTACAACGTCTGCGAGGAGCCAGCGTTCAGCGAACTGGAATGGGCGAGAAAGATCGCCGCCGAGATGCGGTGGGATGGAAACTTTGTCGCGCTGCCGCCTGAACGCACACCGCGGCATCTACTGCAGCCCGGCAACGCCGCCCAGCATTGGACGGCAAGTTCGGCGCGTATCCGCAAGGAGCTTGGATACCAGGAACCGGTGCCGATTGAGGAGGCAATCCGGCGGACAATCAGTTGGGAACGAGAAAATCCCCCGGCCGGCGCTCTCATGGCACAGTTCGATTATGCGGCAGAGGATGCCGCGCTAGCAGTTCACCACGCATGACACGGCGGCGAACCAGGGCTCGCCGAAGTTTGGGGTACTCCCGGGAGCGGTAACTCCGGTAAGTCCTCCGCACATTGGCTTGTGACGGAGATCACAGCCCATCCATTGTGATTCCGAACACAATCATGGGTCGGGGAAATCTGTCATTTTCCCCGGTGCGGAGCGCCTGTGTTCAAAATCATCCACGCGGAATTTCTTGCGCCGGGCATCAAGCGATTCGTGATTGAAGCGCCGCGGATCGCGCGCAAACAGAAGCCGGGACAGTTCGTCATCCTGCGGATCTACGAAGAAGGCGAGCGCATTCCGGTCACCATCGAGAACTCCGATCCCGAGCGCAGCACGATCAGCATCGTGGTGCAGGCCGCGGGGAAGACTACGCACCTGCTCAACTCGCTCGAAACCGGCGACGCGATTCTCGATGTGGTCGGCCCTCTGGGAAAGCCTTCTGAAATTCGGAAGTACGGCACCGTCGTTGTCGTAGGCGGCGGGGTTGGCACGGCCATGGCTTATCCCACGGCGGCTGCGCTGAAGCAAGCGGGCAATCGCGTGCTCTCGATTGTGGGGGCACGTAATCAGGAATTGGTCATTCTTGAAAAAGAGATGCGCGCCGTCAGCGACGCGGTGATGATCACGACCGATGACGGCAGCTATGCCGACAAGGGCTTCGTCACCGACAAACTTCGCCAGCTGATTGAGAACGGCACACGAATCGACCTGGTCATCGCTGTGGGGCCGATCGTGATGATGAAGGCTGTGGCGGAGATGACCCGCAAAGAGAACATCCACACAGTGGTCAGCTTGAACCCCATCATGATTGACGGCACGGGGATGTGCGGGGGCTGCCGCGTCCTGATCGACGGCAAGAGCGAGTTCGCTTGCGTCGACGGCCCCGAGTTCGACGCGCACAAAGTGGATTTCTCCGTGCTGGTACAGCGCAACACCATGTACCGCGACGCGGAGCAGCGTTCCCTGGCCGAGTATCGACACTCCAAATCGGCCGAAGCGGGGAAGTGCGCAGTGACCGCGCCGCAAGGAGCGCAAGCATGAGCCCTACCGCGACGAAATCCAAAAACCCGGTGTCACCGAAAGACCGCATGAAGATCCCGCGGCAATTGATGCCGGAGCAGCCGGCAGAGGAGCGGGCGCATAACTTCGAAGAAGTGAATCTGGGATACAGCGCGGAGCTGGCGCAGCAGGAAGCCAAGCGCTGCCTGGAATGTGCCAAGCCAACCTGCACCGACAATTGTCCGGTGGGCATCGACGTGAAGAAGTTTGTCGAGCTCATCGTGGCGGGAGATTTCCTGGGCGCTGCGGCGAAGATCCGCGAAGCCAACGTGCTGCCCGCGATCACTGGCCGCGTATGCCCGCAAGAAGATCAGTGTGAAGGGAAGTGCCTGCTCTCAAAGAAAGTAAAGCCGCTGGGAATCGGGTACCTGGAACGTTTCGTCGCCGACTACGAGCAGAAGATGGGCATACACGTCGTTCCCAACGTTGCGCCTACAGGAAAGAGAGTCGCCGTGGTGGGAAGCGGACCTTCCGGCCTTACCGTCGCTGGAGACCTGATTCAGAAGGGGCACAAGGTGCGCGTCTTTGAGGCACTGCACGAAATCGGCGGAGTGCTGGTTTACGGCATCCCCGAGTTCCGCCTGCCCAAGCAGATCGTGCGCGAGCAGATCGACTACATGCGCGAGATGGGCGTTGAGTTCGAGACCGACGTCGTGGTGGGACGCACCGTAACGATTGACGAACTCCTGGAAGAAGAGGGTTACGACGCTGTGTTTATCGGGACGGGCGCGGGCTTGCCGCAGTTCCTGAATATTGCCGGAGAACATCTGAACGGGGTGTACTCCGCCAATGAATTCCTCACGCGCATCAACCTGATGAAAGCGTACAAGTTTCCCGTGTATGACGAGCCCATGCTCGACCTGAAGGGAAGAGATGTAGCAGTGATCGGGGGCGGCAACACAGCGCTGGACGCGATCCGCTCGGCGCTGCGGCTGGGCGCGCGCAAGGCCTACGTGATCTACCGTCGCAGCGATGCGGAAATGCCCGCCCGGGCCGAAGAAGTGCACCATGCCCGGCAGGAGGGCATCGATTTCCAGATGCTGACCGCGCCCATCGAATTTCTCTCCGACGGCAAGGGATGGCTCACGGCCGCGCGTTGCGTGCGCATGGAATTGGGCGAGCCCGATGCTTCCGGCCGCCGCCGACCGGTTCCTATCCAGGGCTCAGAATTCGATCTTCCTTTGTCGGTGGCCGTGATCGCGATCGGCACCAGCGCCAATCCCATCGTGCAAAGCACTACTCCGGGACTGGTCACAAACAGGAAGGGATACATTCAGGCCAGCGAAGAAACCCAGCGCACCACGCGCAAAGGAGTATTCGCCGGAGGAGATATCGTTACAGGCAGCGCCACCGTGATCCTGGCGATGGGAGCGGGACGGCGCGCCGCCAACTCCATTCACGAGTACCTGACTACGGGTGCCTGGTAGGCGGAACAGAGTTTCGAGTTTCAAGTTTCAGGTTTCAGGTTTCAGGTTTCGAGTTTCAGGTGCAAGATGCTCGCTGGAAACTTGAAACTCGAAACTTCATTCAAAGCTGATCTCAATGTAAGTATCCGTCCTGCGCCAGATCCAGGGAAGGCGAGCCATCCAATACTTGCGATCCAGTGTCTGACGCGCGCTGCGATGCTGTTCCGGAGGAAGGATGCGAGCCCGGGCAGCGAATTCCGGCCCAGTCACCTTGCCCCGAATCGTACAGGGCGCGACCTTGACCTGCGGATTATTTCGAATCCGCTTGGCCTTCCCCATGTCGCTGCGGGTCATGACGTAGAGCTTGCCGTCTTGTTCTCCGAACCACACGGGGGTGGGCACTGCCGCTCCAGTCTTGCGAAAGGTTGTGAGCGAGAGGTATTTCTGAGCATGGATCGCGGCCGGGACTTGGCTTGGCATATGAGCCTCATTCTATAAGCCGGAATGTCACGCGTGCGGGCCGTGAACTTGGTGGTTCGAAACAGCGTGCGCGCATTGCCCCAGTCCGGTCATCTGTGTTACAAGCCTGAACATGCGTAAATGGATGCGCGATCGCCTACAGCGCCGCAAAAAGAAGACTCCGGAGCAGGGAAGCGAGGCTGCGCCTCCGCCCCTGCAACCCGCGTATTTCGACGCTGAGGAGCCTTCGGCAGCACCGGTGGAGGCCGTCCACGGCGAGCCTCAGCCCACCAATTCCGAGCCTGAACTGGAAGCGCCGCCGGAAGCTGAAGCTACAACTGGATCTACATCTGGGAAGACCAGCGAGCGAACGCCGCAAAGCCGCGGGGCTACCAGGGGACGTCGCCGTCGCGGTGGCCGTGGACGCGGAGGGCGCGGCCGCGAGCAAGCCGTAGCTCAAGCCTTCACCCCATCCGCCATCAAAGGCGTGAGTCCGGAAGTATCTGCCGAGCCTGGCGAAGAAGCCGAGCCGCAGCCCGAAGGTGCGCTCCCGCAAGCGCCAGCAGTTCCCGCGGCAGTACCCGTGGCGCCGCCGCGTGCTCCCAAGGGCATCGTGGTTCTGGCCATTGGGCTGCCTGGCTCAGGCAAGAGTTCGTGGTTCAAGCGCCACAACCTGACTCCGCTCTCCAGCGACATGGTCCGCTCGTTGCTGTTCGACGATGTGCGCGAGCAGCGTTTCCAAGACCTGGTGTTTTCGAATCTGCGTTCGATGTTAAAGGCGCGGCTGATTGCGAAGCGCCCCATGAACTACGTGGACGCGACCAACCTCACTCCGCAGGAACGTCAGCACTGGATCAAGCTGGCCAAAGATTATGGGTACGAGGTGCACGCGGTTTTCTTCGACGTCCCGCTGGAGGTCTGCATCGACCGGCACCAGCGCCGCGATCGCGTGGTCCCCGAGGACGTGATGCGCCGGATGGCGGCGAAGCTCAAGCCCCCGTCGTTCGAGGAAGGCTTCGCGAAGATCACAGTTGTGCGGGTGAAGAAGAAGGAGCAGGAAGGTTAGCCCAGTTTCGAGTTTCAGATTTCAGGTTTCAAAATCACGCCGGGAAACCCGCAACCGGAAACTCGAAACTTATCCTTTCAGATGGGGCAACAATTCCTTGAATGCCGCCGACGAAGAGGCGCGCATCAATTCATAGATCATCATCTCGGTGGATGAGATGACGGCGCCGGCAGCGCGCATGCGATCAAGCCCGATCTTCCAATTCCATTCCGTCCGCGAACTCACGGCGTCAGATGCGACGTGAACCACGTAGCCTTCGCGCAGGGCGGCGAGGGCAGTCTGGGTTACGCATATGTGGCTCTCCATGCCGCATAGTAATAAGGTGTTGCGCTGGCCGGGCAAGCGCTTGAGCACGCTGCAGAAGACGTCGCTGCCAAAACAGGAGAACAGAGTCTTGTCGATGGCGTCGACTCCGGGCAGAAGGGAAGCGATGTCAGGCACGGTGCCGCCGAGACCCTTGGCATACTGGGTGCTCACCAGTGCGGGAATTTTTAGAATACCCGCGGCGCGGATCAGCAGCTGCGAATTCCGCACCAGTTGCTCTCGCTGGAATATTGGCGGAAGCAATTTCTCCTGAATGTCGATGACGACGAGGGCGCAGCGCTCGGCCTCGAGCGGGCGGCGCGCGATCTCTGCATATTCGGAAGTAGTGGG
>JAICJP010000070.1 GCA_025928375.1 Candidatus Sulfotelmatobacter sp. | reverse complement strand
CGCTGGTTGTCATTGAAGCGGGTCATGCCCTCGGAATAGTCCGGCTTATAGAGATAACGAGTGATGACCATGGGATCGCCGGCAGCTTCTGCGGCGCCCTCACCTGGAGTGGAGGAGATGACTGCGATCTGCTTTGCGTCGGGGGACCATGCGATGTCTTTGCCGGTTCCGGGCAAGGGAGAATTGGTGCCTTTCATCTCCGCCAGGAACGTAGAGCCGCTGCCATCGGGATGAGCGATGAGCAGGCCGTGCTTGTCACCGTCCTGGCCGTGGAAGGCGATCCATTTGCTATCGGCGGACCAGAGAGGGCCTGCGGCGGGATTGCTGCCGCCGAGACGGGTGGACTTTTGAGTGTTGAGGTCCATCACCCAGAGCTGGCTGTAGGGGCGACCGGGGAGGTCGTGCATCGTAATTGTGTAGGCGATGTAGTGGCCTTCAGGGGAAAGCGCCACGCTGCCGACATTGCGCAGCTTGTAGAGATCGGAACTGGTCAAGACCTCCGCTTGTAATAATGAGATGAATCCGAAAATGCACAGGCAGACGGTAATATGGCGCAGAAACTTTGGATCCACGGCTCCCCCCAGATCTGCAGATCGCTTGCAGAAGAGCCATGGTATTTGTGGTGAGATAGCGGGTCAACTTAAGTTCGGGCAAGAAATCCCACTTCTTGAAAAAGAGGCGAGAAGTGGGCCACCCCGATTCGTCATGGGAAGGGCGAACGTGTAGGATTCCGTTGCGGCAGGCGCGAAAATATGAACCCAACTCAGTGGATTCTGTGCATAATTCAGCTGACTTTCCCTTTCCTCATCATGGCGCAAACTTATTCCCCACACGATTACCCCGCGACAGAGTTATCCAATGGAGTGCTGCGATCGAAGGTTTATCTGCCCGACGCCGAGAAGGGTTTCTATCGCGGCACCCGCTTCGATTGGGCGGGGGTGATGGGCAGTCTTGATTACAAGGGACACAGTTACGTCGGACCGTTCTTCGAGAAGTTCGATCCGTTGGTGGAAGACGTTGAGATTGGCAATCCCATTAAGGCGGGGATCAACAGCGCGGCGAGCGGGCCGGTTGAGGAATTCATTGGAAGCGATGGCGCGGCATTGGGATATGCCGAGGCGAAACCGGGCGAAAGCTTCTGCAAAATTGGCATCGGATCTTTGCGCAAGATCGACAACGCGGCTTACAGCTCTTACACTCACTATCCGATTGTGGATGGCGGAAAGCGCTCCGTAAAAAGCGGGGTGGACTGGATTGAGTTCACGCAGGAACTGGCGTGCGGTTCGGGATATGCTTACCGCTATACCAAGACTGTTCGTTTACTGAAAGACGAGCCGGTGATGGTGATTGAGGACCGGCTGGTGAACACCGGCAAGAAAGCCATCGGGACTCGAGTGTACGACCACAATTTCCTGAGCATTGATCGTGAGAATACTGGCCCGGCGACCGTACTCAGTTTCCCGTTTGCACCGCGCGCAACCCAGGACATGGGAGGGTTGGGCGAAATTCGCGGGAAGGAACTCTTGTTCCCCAGAAATCTTCAGGGGAGCGACACGTTCTATACCGAGCTGGCTGGATTTGGAAAACAGGCTGCGGATTACGAAATCCGGGCCGAGAACCGCAAGAGCGGCGCGGGTGTGCTGATCCGGGGCGACCGGCCGCTGGTGAATTTAGGAATATGGGCGGTGCGAACCGTGGTCGCTCCGGAGCCGTATGTGGAGATTGCTGTGGCATCCGGAGATGAAGCCACGTGGAAATACACTTATCGGTTCTATACGGTTCCAAGTCGGGGGGCGGGGAAAGCAAAATAGCTTTTATTCCAGCTGAGAAACTTCGAAGACCAACTCCACGATCGCGATATGGCTGCGAGAGAGAGCGGCGAGCTACGCCTCTACGGCCGCGTTCGAACCTGCATCAGCTTGACCGAGAACAATTCAGGATCCAGGCTGCAGCAACTCTGTTGCAACCGCATCCATGTTCAAGTCATCGTATTAGCGCGATATTAGCGAAGAAACGGAAGAAATCGAAGGAGATCAGTTGTGATGCGCCCCGAGAAAACGATCGTGACCATGTGTTCCATGATGCTGCTGGCCGGAGTACTGGCTGCCCAGAACACCACGCCGCCCGCCAACCAGCAAACCCCGAATCAGCAACCCAACGCCACCCAGCAACCCTACGGCACCCAGCAACCCAACGCTACTGAGCAGCAGAATCGCGAGCAGGCAAACAATAATGCCGGCGAGCAGGGCCAGACTCTGATTGACCCCGGTGTCATCTACAACTCGAGGAAGCCTGGAGAGTGGATTGGCAAGACGGTCACGCTTAAAAACGTCATGGTTCAAGACACGAACGACACCGGGAACTTCTGGGTTGGATCGGACAACCACCATCGCCTGCTGATTGTGAAACCAACCAGCAATCTCGAACTGCACTCCCTTCGAGTACACAAGGGAGATGTCGTTACGGTTACCGGCGACCTGCAGGCAGCGAGCGAAGTCCTGGCGGATAAGACGGGTGCGGAGAAGAATTCCTTACATGACGCCGAGAAAACATCGGGAGTGTTTCTCATGGCCAACCGTGTGAACATCTCGTCATCGACGTCACACTAATTCAGGCCAGCTAATCTCCGAGTCAGGCGGCCTCGAGGGCGTCACGGTCCCACTTCCCGGCTGTGGCGCCGGCTTCGTAAGTGCTCTGGAGAAAGTCCAGGAGCGTGGCGCTGGGGGACTTCGCCTGCCTCACTACGTCGTACATCAGCAGGTACTCGCCCAGTCCGGAGTGGTAGAAGGCCTCAGGGGGGAATACCTTTCGTTCGGCGAATCCTGGGGGCGCGGGAGCGGCATAGCAGTAGAACGCAGCCCCCTGGATGTCCCCGCCGCCGGGCCACCATCCGGCGCTGATCACTTCATGTGAGTAGGCTTCCTGCATGATCTTTCTCAGCACGGGGTCAGGATCATTCCGGGGTGGAGCGCGCCGTCCGGAAAAACGGGTGATGGCCAGATCAAAGCTGCCCCAGAAAAAATGGACGGGGCTGGACTTACCGACGAAGCGCGCACGAAAACTTTTGAACACAGCATCCAGCGAGAGCAGAATCCGCCACACGCGCCAGACCTGCTCGGCGTCATAGGCGGCATGCACATGATCCTGGTCGAAGGGGATGGGATCGGCGACCTCGACGGGCATCTTCCAGATACGCACCTTGATGCCCAGCGAGCGCAGCGCGGCCATAACCTGGTGGTAGAAATCAGCAACCGAACGCGGGCCCAGCGCTACGGACGCGGTCTTTGGGTCTGAAGTGCGAATAACGAGTTGGTTCTGAAAGAAATCGAACTCCATGTCGAAGGTGCGATCCCGGTAAGGAATGACCGAGGTGGTCAGTCCACGCGAACTCACATAGAGCGGAACATTCCACCAATGATTCACTTTAGGCGTGAGTTCGAGACGAATCTTGCCCACGATCTGCGTCCACATGTGGAGGGTGGCGTAGGTGTTTTTCCACTCTCCTAAACGGAGAGCGGGCCAGCATTCAGGGGCGTCCGAAAGAGTGGTGGAGAGTGGAGTGCCCATTCTAATTCCCGCCTGCTTGAGTGGAGTGTCTCATATACGGCAAAGCAGCGCAGCACGAAAGCTGTGTTACGAATCCCGAACAGAAAATACGTGGTGACAAGCCTCCGGCAAAAGTCTGCGAAACTTTCTTTGGGACGGCCGAACCTGAACTCTTCACCACAGAGAGAAGTGGCGCGGGGAGGTACTCGTATTCCCTGCGACATTCCTATTACTCTCACGAGCCTGGACCCGGGGGATCAGTTCTCGCAGCCGTGCGTCGTTATTCTGGCTAACCTTCGCGGATGCGCGGTGCGGTCGCCGCGCCCAGTCCATAGCGGGACCATCGTTCGCATTGAGGACCTCCCCGAGAAAACGCCCGTGGAAGCGCGCGTGGTCCATTGCATTTCCCTGGGCGAGTTTGAAAAAATCTGGTTGCTGGGGTTGTCCCTGAACGAAGCAGGCAATGTGTGGGGGATCGATCCTACCCCAGACGATTGGAAGCAACTGTAACCGGAACGGCTGCGGCTATCCTGCAGCCTGGCGGAATGAAACCAGGTCCCACTCGCTATGCGGCACGCAGGTTCGACGTCTGAGGATGTAGAGGTTGCCATCGTGGGCACGGACCTTGAACCAGGCGTCCGCCGGGCCGTACCACTGATCGAGCACTTCCTCCACACGGTATTCGTGCCCGTCGATGCGAAAAACGACTGGCCTCTCCTCGGCCTTGTAGCCTGAATAGCACTCGACCTGCAGTTTCATCCTGGGACCATTGTAGCCCGCCCGTTTGGCCTACCGGGCGCACCGCAGTTGGAACTCACATGAGCGCGGCCCCTGGGTGCTGCGACTCTTACAAAGCGGACCGCACGCCGCGCCGAACCATCTCAGTGCTGATGCCATACACCAGGTGCGACGCCAATCCGTACAGATGAGACGAAAGCGGTGACTCCGTCGGCTTGCCTGAGAACCCGAGCGCTGGTACCGCGATTTCGTCCGCAACAGCGAACAATGAAGCACCGAAAATCAGGCCGGGAAGAAATCCCCCAGATACGCCGGCCGACTCGATGACACCGCCGTAAACCCCGCCTTGCAATGTGCCGAAGGAGTAATGCACGACAGGACCCAGATTCTTCTTCTGTTCGTGGGAGAGTTGACGTCCAGCAAGCCTGGCGACCTTGCCCGCGGCCTTCATGGTTGCGTCTTCGCTCTCCTGCTCTCCTTGATGCTTTTGCTCCTCTTGCGATCCTTGGTCGGAATTTTTGTTCTTGACCGCTTGCGAAGCTTTACTCCAGGCATTCTGAAATTGAGTCATCACGATAGTCCCTACTAGACCTCCGATTAGACCGGCGAGTATTCCCTTTCCGCTGTGTCGTTCAGAGCGCCTGCATGCAATCCAAGCCTTAGGCGTGAATCTCACGGTATTCTCCTTTTTGAACCGATCTGCACGATAATCGAGACGGCAATGTTGTTCGCCAGAATCATCGATTGTGTAGGTTCCGGCGAAGGAGCGGCATCGACACGGTGAGATGCGGCGCCTTACAGGCCTGTTGTCGCCGCAATCGCCAGTGAAACAAGCCGCTAAGGCTGAAGGAAACGGGGCAAGACGAAGATACTGCTCTGCACGGCCGAGTTCTTGCCCAGCGATGACCTCGAAGGTCGAGTATTTGTGGCAGACATCGTCGGCTAGATGCCGCTGCTCGCGACCCTCTTTCGTCGCAATTTGTCCAAGACAATCAGGGTGAGTCGTTTCAATCGCGTCTTCGGAGCATCAAGCAACTCTCGAAGTCGCTTCAAACTCTCCGCAGCCTCTTGTTCAGTGGGTTGCGGTTGATGATAGTGCGATCTTATCAAGGCCAGAAGCTCATGCTCGAGATGCGCCATAGGACTATCTCCAGTTGGCCGCTGTGATGCCAGTGACCGACGGATGCACTGTCTGCTCTTTCATTTTGTTCAATGCGCTAAAAAGAGATCGATAGCTAACTGTCCAAGTCCCTGTGCAAGATTGACCATCTTTCTTTCTCAAATTGCGGTATCTGTGATGTTGAAAACGGAAGGAGCAGCACAGCAATGTCCACCATAAACGAAGTGAGAGCGGCCGAAGAGAAAATGAAAACGATTCTGGACGGCCTGAAGACATCAAAAGCACAGGAGGATCCAAACTCCCTTGGTACTGAATTAAAGAGCGCGAGTGACGAGTACGCAAGAGCGGTCCGTGAGTTGGAATGGACATAGCGCCGCCCATGTCGTCGAGCCGGGCAGGAAAGTCGCTCAAATACCCCGTCCCTTCAATTTTCATTTTTCCAGTCCTTGCCATCCCGCTGTTCAAAAATAGCAATGGCTACGTTTCTGCAAGAGGCATAACGGCAGGCTCGGGCTGCCAACTCTTAACGGCGCAACGAGCTATATATGGTTGTTGGCTCCGCGATTCGAGCTCAGTGGCGTTGCACCAAAGGGCTCTCGGACGCACAGGAGGAAGGTGTTCATCATGGTTACGAATCTCAGCACTTGTCATCCCGGCGATGGCATCGGAGTATTGAATCGGTTGCCCGGATTAGCCGAGCCTCTGTTGCAAATCGACTTCGAACGGGAACTGCTCCAACTCCGGCAAGAAGAATCTTGGCAGCGCGAGACTGGCCGGAGTTCCAAAACCCTCGCCAAATATCCAGACTTCAGAATCGTCCTAATTCTGATGAAGAGCGGCACGCTGATGCGCCAACACAAAGCAGAGGGGAGGGTCTCCCTTCAAGTGTTGGACGGGCGCGTCTGTGTCCATTTGGCCGATCGCAAGGTAAATATGTCGGGTGGCCATTTGCTTGTGCTGGATTGCGGTGTGCTGCACGACGTCGAAGCCCTCGAAGAGAGTGCACTGTTGCTGACGATCTCTTGGCGAAGAGAGAAGGGTGACGACTCAGAATCCTTTTCATCTACTCAGCGGCACTTGGACGAAGAGGCTGTGTCGCGGATGGATGATGAAGGAGGCGGGCCTGATAATGCCGTCAACCGGCACGCCGGATAGTAGCCAGGGAATGGATCCTCTCCGCCAGGACACTCTCGAATGCAAATTTTGTATTCTTCATAGTCTCCTGTATTTCCGGTAAGGTTCGGCTGACAGTGAGTCGCTGCACCGGTGAAGAGTAATGCAAACACGCGGAACCGATTTTCAACGCCTGAATCAGACCAGCCGATGGCGTGATCACCGTTTTCTGAACTGGGGACGATAGCGACACTCACAATTGCCCGGTCGCGAATTTTCGCACCGGGCAATTCGTTTGCGGCCTCGATTAGAGAGGACGGACGTTTTCTGCCTGAAAGCCCTTCGGCCCCTTGGTGACGTCAAACTGGACCGTCTGGCCTTCTTGCAGGCTTCGAAAGCCGCCGGCCTGGATGGCCGAAAAATGCACGAAGACATCGTCGCCGGACTGGCGGCTGATAAAGCCAAAGCCCTTAGCGTCGTTAAACCACTTCACTGTTCCTTGTTCCATTCTGTTACCTGTTCTATTTCTTTGGAATTTCTGCTGAGAAGAGTCGCTGCGGGTGATAAGAGGTGACGCTGGTTGGCGGACCGACTTTCAACTGCGGGTGAATCAAACTGAGCTGATGATGATTTTGATGTGCGAAACCGTGGAACGATTCATCCTGACGAAACAGCCGGCCGCGTGTGAGCTATCTTGCTCAGACAGCAAAGCCCACAGCTGTCATTCTTTATTCTGCTGAGTGGGCTTCTCCGGAATCGCTGCTCCTGCTTATGCACAGCACGAGCAGCAGGATCAAAAGCAAGACCTCCCCAGCAACAGAGCAAGCATGAGCAAGCTAAACCGAACATGCTCAGCCGCAACAGCATGCTCAACAGCGGGGCAATGAGCATCCACAGCGCACTCAGGAACAGCATCGCATCAGCCAGTAGTTGGCGTCATTTCGTTATGCAGGCAGGAATAGTTCTGCTTATCGTGCTCATGTCCTGCAGTAGCTCGTCCGCATATTCGGTGCTGACGCACGAGGAAATCGTGGACCTGCTCTGGGGCGACGAAATCCGTCCGCTACTCCTCAAGCGATATCCGGAACTGACCGAAGACCAGATCAGAGACGCGCACGCCTACGCCTACGGAGGCGCCGTCATCCAGGATCTCGGATATTACCCGTTCGGCAACAGAGAATTCAGCGACCTGGTGCACTACGTCCGCAGCGGAGACTTTGTTCGTGAGTTGCTGGTCGAGAGCCAGGATGTCAACGAATACGCTTTCGCCCTGGGCGCCTTGTCGCACTATGCGTCGGATATTGCCGGCCACCCGGCCGTCAACCGGTCCGTCGCTATTCAATATCCGAAGTTACGGGCGAAGTATGGGAAGTCCGTCCGGTACGCGCAGGACAAGACGGCCCATCTGAAAACGGAGTTTGGCTTCGACACCGTGCAGGTTGCGAAGAATCGATATGCGTCGCAGCAGTATCACGATTTCATCGGATTCCAAGTGTCCAAGTCTTTGCTGGAGCGAGTCTTTCCGGTTGTATACGGAGTGGAGTTGAAAGAGGTGCTCACCCACGAGGACCTGGCGGTGGGTTCCTATCGCTTCGCAGTCAGCCGGCTGATTCCTCAAATGACGAAGGTTGCGCTGCAAACCCATAAGAAAGACCTGATGCGCGAGACGCCGAATTTTGCGAAGCGGAAGTTTTTGTACCGACTTTCCCGATCCAACTATGAGAAAGAGTGGGGGAAAGACTACGTGAAGCCGGGTGTGGGCACGCGGATCCTGTCAACGCTTCTGCGCTATATGCCGAGAATCGGTCCCTTCAAAGGACTGGCTTTCAAGAACCCGATTCCGCAAACCGAGGATCTGTATATCAAGAGCATCAATACGACCGTCGACCAATATCGGCAGTTTCTCCAAGAGGTTCGCATTGGCACACTCGTGCTGGCCAACTGCAATTTTGATACTGGCCAACCAACCAAGGCGGCAGAATACTCACTAACCGACAATACCTACGCCACGCTGTTGGCCAGGCTGTCGAAGCGGAAGTTCGCACTCACGTCGCCGGAACTGCGCGCTAACATCCTGCAGTATTATTCCGACCTCTCAGTCCCGATCGAGACGAAGAAGGACACGGCTCGCTGGCAATCCTTGCTAACCGATTTGAACCAGTTAAAGGCCGCGGCGCCGGTGGAGACAGTCGCAGGCAGCCCCGCTCAGTGATCTCCCATGCGGTTACTCCACTTCAAGAACGCAGCGGTCAATGTGGTTCACGACATGGGAAAGAACCATACAATGGCCTTTGCCCCGGCGCTAGCGTATTACTTCGTCTTAGCTCTCTTCCCATTTCTGATTTTTCTTTCTGTGGTCGTCGCCCGTTTGCCGCTTCCGGACTTCTTTGGGCAGATCATGGGTCTGATTGCGCTGCTGGTTCCGGCCTCGAGCATGGGCCCACTCAAGAATCTGATCAGGGACACAATTTTATCCACTCACAGCCGTGTGCTGACATTTGGCATTCTATTAACCCTTTGGTCGGCATCTAGTGGTTTACAGCTCTCATCGATGCTCTCAACACTGCCTATCAAGTATCTGAGACCAGACGTTATTGGAAGACACGTTGTCTGTCGATCGGCATGACGTTTTCGGTTGGATGTCTCCTCGTCGTCGCCCTCGCTCTACTACTTGTGGGCCCTATCCTCAGCGCAAGGCTGACGGAAGCGTTCGGTATGAGAACTCTCTGGGCCTCAACTCGATGGGTGGTAGCAATCGCGTGCACGATTGTCGCGGTTGAACTTCTCTATTTCGTAGCGCCAAATACGAAGCAACGATTCCGGAGCACGCTGCCAGGAGCATTAATCGCAGTCGGGGGCTGGATTGGGCTGTCGGACTTGCTCAGCTTCTACTTCCGGTATTTTTCCAGCTACAGCCGAGGCTATGGCAGCTTGGGTGTGGCGCTCGTATTCAGTATTTGGCTCTACTGGACCGGATTCCTGGTCTTGATCGGCGCCCAGTTCAATGCAGAGCTTTTACAGGAATACAGGGGGAGATCGGCCCCTGAGGCTCGTCGAATCGCGCATCCTGACTTGGCCGCATAAGGGAGAGAATATGGAAACTCAGGAGTGGACAGTGAAGCAACTCATAGAGGCTTTGAAGAAGTTCCCCCCAGAGGCGAAGGTTTTCTATGAGATGGGGCCAAATGGCGCTGGAACAGTGGGAAAGGCGCAATACGTGAAGGCCCGCGGCGAAGATGATCAGTTGGGAGTGCTACTTGACCGATAGGTTCGCTCGATGAATGAGCAAACCCAGCTTATCGTTTGCCGGCTTTCGTTTCCACGGCCTCAACGGCGGCAAGTTTCCGATCTCGGTGTGGTTCGGTGCGTGGGGCACCAGTATGAAGTTCACAAACTTCCCCGATCGCAGCACCACAAGTCACACAAGGCACAGTCAGCACTTGCTTCAGGGTGAGTTCCTTGGCTTTCACAATCACATCTTGCAACACTCGGCCGCTGGAAGATGCTCAATAGTGCTCATTCTTCAGTATGTTCACCAAGCTGCAGACACGTCAACTGGTTCCCGCTGCGTTTCCCAATACGATCAAAATTGACCATCTTTGCTGAGAGTGTTGCGAGATCATACCTAAGAGTGTAGCTCCACCCAGAGGCGATTGATGGCACCAACCGCGCCGGCCAAGAAGAAAAAAACCGACTTCGACCCACGGAAATTCCTGGCCACCATCGGCAGCGGCAGAAAAGTTGTGGCCTTTCCCAAGAAACAAACAATTTTTGCGCAAGGAGACCCGGCAGACGCCGTCTTCTACATTCAGGAAGGGAAGGTCAGGCTCAGTGTCGTATCCAAAAATGGCAAGGAAGCAACTCTAGGCATCCTCAGCGGGGGGCAGTTTTTCGGAGAAGGTAGCCTGGCTGGACAATCGCGACGCATGGGGTCTGCTACGGCGATGACAGAATGCGAACTTCTTCGCATTGAGAAAAAAGCCATGATGCTTGCCCTTCACCGCGAGCATGAGTTCTCCGATCTCTTCGTGGCCTATTTATTGGAGCGCAACATCCGATACGAAGAAGATCTGGTCGACCAGCTTTTCAATTCCAGTGAAAAAAGACTAGCGCGACTTCTGTTATTGCTAGCCCGCTTCGGTAAGGACGGAGTACCAGAGGCGGTGATTCCCAAGATCAGTCAGGAGACTCTCGCCGAGATGATAGGCACGACTCGTTCGCGGGTCAGCTTTTTCATGAACCGGTTCCGAGAGTTAGGTTTCCTTGATTATGGCGAGAAAGGACTCCAAGTACACAGTTCACTCCTGAATATTGTTCTGCACGACTAGTGCGCCGCCCCCTATAAACAGAAGCTTCCTGACAGTGATGAGCCAATCAGGCATTTGCTGGATTTGGCCCGGGGAGCAGACCCATTCTAGTCGCCACAAGAACTTGCAACAGCGTTGCTGTGTTACGAACGCTTCCCGAGATAGTGATGAGCGCTTCTGACACGACAGGATGTTCTTCTGCCAGCACGTCAAGGCGGTCACTCACGTTGTGGAGTTGCAGAGCTTCGTGCAGAATCCTATTCGAAGGCATGGGGGTACACGGCTTTCTAGCGAACCGATAGGAGAGAGAACTTCAGATGGGCTGACTTAGCTCAGGGAACCTGAACGAGGAGAAGGTGGTAACCACCTCAATAATTACATCCTATCACGCATGCGTCCTCAGGGCCGCACTCTCGGCCGAATTAGCCGAGTGCCTTGCAACTCGTCCCCAATGTCAACTGCAGATCAAGAACAGGTTGTTGCTCCGCACGTGCTGAGGAATTGAGATCCATGCGGCACCCCGGGATAGTATCCCAGTCGCTAGATGCTTTCGGTGGTGATTTCCGCCGTAGGGCGGTCCGGAGATATCCCGTACTCGCCAGGAACAAACCCACGGTCACAGCAACAGCTACCATCGCGAGCAAAGCCAGCACTGTGGGCAGGGCGGCGACCCGGTACAACTCGTTGGTGCGCATCAATGTCCCTTTCAATCTTGCGCCTTCCTCTCGCACCTGGTATCAGTCAGCGGATGCGCACGAAGAACCCAGTGTGCAATCACTTGGCTGAATCAATAGGCCTGCTCTTACTCTAGGAACTGTTGCCCGGATGATCGTTCCACGACTGTTAGAGCGCAGCTCAAACTTGCCGTTCAGTTCGTTCAGTCGCTCGCGCATGCCCGCCAGGCCGACGCCTGCTTCTGCACTGGTTTCGCGAAGCCGGGCCAAGCGTTCTGCGGGTATACCGTGTCCGAAATCTTGAATTTCGAGGATTGTGTAATCGGGTTGTCGCAGCAGGCGGACGGTAACCCGTGCGGCACCGGAGTGGCGATGCACATTGGTCAAGCTCTCTTGCAACACCCGGAAAAGTGCAATCTCTGTCGTGATGGGCAGGCGCTCACGATTGTGCGCGAAGTCCAATGTCACGTGGATCCCGCTCCGTTTGGCGAAACCCTCGGCGTACCATTCTGCTGCGCAGGCAAGGCCTACCTCATCCAACAGCGGCGGATGCAGTAGATAGGACATGGTTCGAATTTCATCCGCCGCCTGATCAGCAAGTGCTACGACTTCAGACAGAAGTCCGAGCATTGACGGATATTGCTTGCAGCTGTCCTGAAGAAGCGAAGCACTTATTTTGAGCGCCGCCAGCGTTTGTCCAGTGCTGTCGTGCAAGTTACGAGCCAGTTTGCGTCTTTCTTCATCCTGCGCTTGGAGAAGACGTTGGGTTAGATTCTGCAGTGCGGCGGTACGTTCCAGGAGTGCCGATTCCAGTTGGGCATGCGATAGAGTCATCTGCCTCGAGTGCTTTGAAAGTATCCACATAAGGTCCTCCTGAGCGGTAGGGAGATCTCTTGTTTCTGAAATTGGATTCTCCCATAAGGACTGATTCATGATCTGGTCAAAAGTGTACAGTTTGAAACAATCGCTGGCATCAAATCGTGGGCCGTGCTTCACGAATTGCGTGCCAAATCTTTCTGCTACCTGGTTCTCTAGTGTCAATTGGCATTGATCGCGTGGCATTCTGAGTGCGGCATTTCAGCTTCCGACAAAAAAAGCTCTATTACTGGGCGCAATAAGCTCGTCGCCGTCTCCAGCACTGCTCAACAATCAAGGAATATGCGCGATTTTGACCAGCTTTGTGGGTGTCTTCGTTCCATGATGGAAATTACACGTACCCACCGCTGAGGATCACGAAGTTCCGGAGCGTTCGTGGCGTGCGCCTGAAGGAAGGAATGACGGATGCACGCCTGTTACAAAACCTGCGGCAAGGTAGCTTCGCCCTTGGCTGTGAGAATGGTAAGCCGTCTCGCAGTCCTCATACTGACCATCATTGGGCCCTCCCCGAATGCACTGTCCCAATCTGGTTTCTTGAAGGTCGAGATGCCGGCCGTCGATCTGGCACGAAAGATTGTCACCCATGAATTGAGAGTCCAGAATGACAAGCAAATCCACTGGATGTACCAGCTCGAAAAGGCGGAGTCCGGGAGGAAACATGTTCAGAAAATCCTCGAGACCGAGGATGGTTCTCTTAGTCAACTTCTCTCCATTGACGGCCACCCACTTGACGCCAAGCAACTGCTGAAAGAGAAACAGCGCATACAGAAGCTGGTCACCCATCCGGATGAGCAGCGGAAATTGCAGCAGGCGAGCAACAAGAAAGCAGAGCAAGGTGCGCGTTTGTTCAGGATACTGCCTGACGTATTTGTGTTCAGCTATGCCAGTCGTCACGGCGATCTCGTGACTCTCAGCTTCACACCCAATCCGACTTTTCAGCCGCCTTCGCCTGAAGCCCGGGTCTTCCATGGCATGGAAGGCGAAATGACGGTCGATACCAGGCAAGAAAGGTTGGTTGCGCTCAAGGGCCATCTCATGGCGGATGTGAAATTTGGAGGCGGACTGTTAGGGCACCTGGACCGGGGAAGCACATTTGAGGTTGGGCAAACGGAAGTTATGCCGGGACATTGGGAAATGACTGCCCTGCATGTGGACATGAAGGGTAAAGCCCTACTCTTCAAGACAATCGAAGTACAAGTGACCGAGAACCACAGCGACTTCCATCGAGTGCCGGATAACCTGACACTTGAGGAAGCCGCGGAGATTCTCGGCCGGCAGACAGTCGTAGCGGACAATCGCTAGAGCATCGCAAACACTTTCCCCGAGCCGCGTCCTTCATTTAGCGCCGAAGCCTTTAGGTCTGCCGATATTACTGCCGGCCGCGATATCGCTGAAAGCGGATTTACAGCTATGCTGCCGCTGACGTCCTCATCGCGTTCATGTAGCTGTCCATCGATTGCGTCAACTGCGCATCCACTTCATCCGCGATCGTCATGACATCGGGTAAGAGAAGGCTGAAATCTAGAAAGCTTAGATTGCTTTGCAGTGTTCCGAAGAGTGTCACCTGTAGAATTCGTGATTCATACACCAGCATTGCTGGAGTGTAGCCTTGGAGATATGGCAGCTTGCCATGGGCTATGGGCGGCGGAAAAGACAGAATCCCTGCCCTTGCTCGTAACGCCGGACCTGCTCAAGCGGGCCACTAGGTCTTCAACTAGCTTAGGCAGATGTCCGGTCTCCCGCGCCGACCCACTACAAGCAATACCTTGTGCAGCGCAGAAGTGCGATCGTATCCATCCGCATAATCTCCACTAACACACCCTCTGAGTGCGGCTTAGCTTTATTCTGGAAAATGTATAAAAGTGAACAGTCATCGAACCCGCTAACAAGTACTCTGTCTCCGTCAGAAGGATCGATATCGCGGTCATGGGTTAGCGGCGGGAAACCGACCATTCAGACCCTCACGACCGCGACGACTTCATCGAGGCTCTTTGCACGTTCCAGGCCGGGCTCACATCGAGCCTGGCCTTTTCTGCATGTGACCGATACGCAGTCTGAGTACTGACCCAACCTGTCAGCGCAAGGCGCTCACGCGCGGAACGACGGAAGGTCGTGAACTGAGCGTTCTTGCTCAGACTTAAACATCTTCGTGGTGAGAGAGTCTCACCAGACCACTTCGGACGAAAGGGCGTTTCCTCCGGGAGGTCGCGCCGTTCAATCCACGCAACCCGCAGCAGCAGAGCATTACCGGGACGCGAAGGATGATCGGGCAAGAGGAAGAAAAATGCGCATCAAATCCTTTATTCGTTCGGCGTTGTTTGCAGCAGTGCTGCTGGCCATTGCGGCGGCAGCTTGCGCACAAATTAGCATATCAGTCTCATTCGCCCCGCCAGAACTCCCCGTCTACGAGCAACCTCTCTGTCCCGGCCAGGGCTATCTGTGGACACCCGGGTACTGGGCATACGCTAATGATTACGACGATTATTACTGGGTGCCTGGTACGTGGGTGATGGCGCCCGAACCCGGCTATCTCTGGACTCCAGCCTATTGGGGTTGGGGCGGCAACGGATACGTTTTCAATGAAGGCTATTGGGGTCCGCAAGTAGGCTTCTACGGCGGAATTAGTTATGGCTACGGATACTTTGGTGAGGGCTATCAAGGCGGCCGTTGGCAGAACGGACAGTTTTACTACAACCGTTCGGTGAACAACGTGAACGTCACCAACATTCACAATGTTTACAACACGACGGTGATCAACAACACCACAGTGAATCGCGTCAGCTATAACGGTGGCACCGGTGGCATTACGGCACGCCCGAGGCCCGCAGAGGAGGCCGCGGTACACGAGAGGCACATCCCGCCCGTGGCCGCTCAAACGCAACAGGAGCACGCTGCCCGCGTGAAGCCAGAGCTACGAGCTTCCGTAAATCGTGGCACTCCGCCGGTCGCTGCGACTCCCAAGCCAGGAGCATTCAACGACCGCGCAGTCGTACCCGCCAAAGCGTCAGGGAATCCCTATACCCCTCCTCCGAATCGGGCCGCCGTTCAGCCACCGGCCAATGCACCGGCCGCGCAGCCAAAAAACAATGCTGCTCGTGGCGACCGCCCTGCCCCGAATAGTCAGCCTGAGTCGAACCGCGCGCCGTCTGGACGACCAAATCAGCCGGAGCCGAATAAGCCAGAACCGAATCGCCCGCCCACAGCACAGCCCAACGATCGGCCCGAGCCCAACCGTCCACCCACGGCACAACCGAATTACCGTCCTGAACCCAATCGTGCGGAACCGAGCCGGCCGGAATCGAATCGTCCTCCCACAGTGCAGCCGAATCACCGG
>JAICJP010000308.1 GCA_025928375.1 Candidatus Sulfotelmatobacter sp. | reverse complement strand
GGCCGTTCCCATGGGACGCCTGCGCGTCGAAAATTTCCATCTGGTCCGTCAGGACATAGCGCGCGGCAGTTGCCAACTGGAACCGCTCAACACCATCGAGATGAATCTCGCGGAGCCCTGCGCAGTGAATCCGGCAGACCCGGTCCATCGCGTGGTGAATCCCAGGGAATTCGATCAACGCGCTGTGAGCCTGCACGTCTATTCCCGCCCTTTCGACACCTGCGTCGTGTACTCTCCCGAACAAGGCACTTGCGGCGAAATCGAGTTGCACTTCAACACCGAGTACGGGAACCGCAAATAGCCACGAGGTTACTGTCGATATCTTTCAGCCCCGCTGCAGCGCTCCTAACATCATCTTTTTAGGTTGTCAGGAGTCGGTATGAGAAGTTTGTTTGGTCTTTTAGTGATTGCCTTTGTCTTTATCATGGGTGGGCTTTACGCGTATCGCCGCATGCAGCAGGTTCCCCTGGTCGCGCCCGCAGTCCCGCCAAAGTCATCGGAGAAAACGAGCTATGCAGAGGCGAAGCAAGCCGCGCAGGCCGTGAAGATGGTCGGTCCATTGGCCGAGTACATGGCGAATCAGGAAGGGCCCACACCCGCGGCGAAAGACGTCGAGACCGTTACCTGGATCCCCACTGCCAGCGACCATGTGGGTGGATCAGTTGTCGGCTCTACCGCTCCGATTTTGCGTAAGAGTTTCGCGGTGCGCTCCGCTGTGCAGATCGCCTTCCAGGTTCCCGCGCATGCTGCCACCCCGCGGCTGCGTGGCACCTTCCAGTCCTCGGCATCACCCAGCGGTCAGGCCGACGCTCCCGTCGAAGTTCTGGTTCTGAGCGATCCGCAGTACTCCGACTTTGTGAACCAGCACGCCGGAAATGCGACCTTCATCGCAGAAGAGTCCCCGGCGGCAGATATCGATGCCCGCCTTCCGCCCACCATCAATCAGCCCGCCCGGTATCACCTGATTTTCCGCAACAACTCTCGCGCAGAGGGCAAGAAGTTCGTGAAAGCGGACTTCCGCATGGAGTTCTAGCTCGCGCTCCTGCTGCTAAACTAGAACGGTTGTCTCCTCGCTCCAAAGCATCGATCGCCAGGACACGAGCGTCGTCCGCAGCCGAGAGAGACGTTGCCGGCAACGTCTCTACGGCCACGCCCGCGTGTGTCGACGACAGTACTTCGGCCCCCGGCCGGATTTTCCTGATCGACACCATGTCATTCATCTTCCGCGCCTATCACGCCATGGCGCGGCAGCGGCCCATGTCCACCAAAACGGGCCTCCCTACCGCTGCCATCTACGTCTTCGTCAACATGCTCCGCAAGTTGCGTGACGACTTTTCGCCGCAATATCTGGCCGCCGTGTTCGACGTGGCGGGGCGCACCTTCCGCGATGAGCAGGCCGACAGCGTAACTTCCATCCGCAAGTTCGACATCAAGACGCAGACTTTCACGGAAGTCGAATACAAGGGATACAAAGCCAATCGCAAGGAAATGCCCGAGGACCTGGCCCAGCAGGTTCCCTACATTCGCCGTGCGCTCGAGGCTTACCGCATTCCCATGATCGGCGTCACCCGCTTCGAGGCTGATGACGTGATTGGCACCTTGGCGCGCAAGGCTGCCGACGCTGGCCATCCCGTTTACATCGTCTCGAGCGACAAAGACATGATGCAGCTGGTAAACGGCAAAGTGCACATCCTGAATCCGCCGAAGGACAACTTGATCTGCGACGCAGCCAAGGTCGAAGAGATCCTGGGCGTCCCGCCCGAGCGCGTGATCGACGTCATGGCGCTCCGCGGAGACTCCATCGACAACATCCCCGGAGCGCCCGGCATCGGCGACAAAGGCTCGGTGGAGATCATCAAGCGCTTCGGTACGGTCGAGGCGGCGCTGGATCGCGCAGCCGAAGTCGAGCGCAAGACCTACCGCGAGTCCCTGCAGAACAATCGCGACACCATCCTGTTCAGCAAGAGCATGGCCACTATCGACACGAATGTGCCGGTGGAACTCGACGTGGAATCCATGCACGCGGGCGACCCCGATGTGGATGCCCTTCGCTCGCTGTTCACAGAATTGGAATTCACGTCGCTGCTTAAGGAGCTGCTGCCTGTAGCCGAGGTGAGCGAGACTCACTACACTGACGCCAGTTCAGCGGCGGATATCGAGCAGATACTCAAGGCCCTCACCGCGGAATCTGCCCTGGCAGTCGCCGTTGAGCACGAAGAATGGCCTGCCTCGGCAGAGCAAGAGACCCAGACAGAGGAAGAGCCAGCACAGCAAGAGCAGCTTTCGCTAATGGGCGGAGCATTGAATGCGCCCGCGCCGAATACTCCACAGCGTATCGCGATCTCCGCAGCGACGGGATCGTCCACCGTGGTGAAACTCGATTCCGGCGATGCGGCTTCGAGGCTGAAGGCCGTTTTGAGTGACGCCAAAGTGCCCAAGGCCATTCACGACTACAAATCCGCTCTGCATGCGCTGGCCCCGCTGGGCATCAGCATCGATGCCGTGCAGCACGATCCCATGCTCTATTCGTACCTGCTCGATCCCACCTATTCATCCCATGCCTTGGCTGAGGTTGCCCTGCGCCGGTTCAATCTCAAGCTCTCCGGCACGTTGGCAGAATCAGCCGATATCACGGGACGGCTGAGCGGCGCCTTGCGCGCCGAAGTCGAGCAACTGGGATTGAGCAAGATTTATGAAGAGATCGACATGCCGCTGGTTCCCGTGCTCACCCGTATGGAGCAGGCCGGCGTGAAGATCGATGTGCCCGCGCTGGCGACGATGTCGGTAGAACTGGAACGTGAAATCCGGGCAAAAGAAAAAGAGATCCACGAAGTTGCGGGAACGGAGTTCAACGTGGGCTCGCCCAAGCAACTGGGGGACGTGCTCTTCAATCGCCTGAATCTGCCGAAGCCGGTGAAGTATGGCAAGGGACGCACCATTTCCACCGCGGTCGATGTGCTCGAGGAACTGGCTGAGAATTATCCGATTGCCCGCATGGTGCTCGATTACCGCCAGCTGACCAAGCTTAAATCGACGTATGTCGATGCACTCCCGGCTCTCATCAATCCAGCCACGGGTAGGCTGCACACCACCTTCGCCCAGACCGGAACCGCAACCGGACGGTTGTCTTCGGCCAATCCCAACCTGCAAAATATCCCCATTCGCACCGAACTGGGCCGGGGCATTCGGGCGGCGTTCATCGCCGAGCCCGGACACGTTCTGCTCACCGCGGATTATTCCCAGATCGAGCTTCGCCTGCTGGCCCATTTTTCCGGAGACTCGCTTCTGGTGGAAGCCTATCGCCGCGGCGACGACGTGCACACCCTGACCGCCTCCCAGGTGTTCGGCGTCCCTCCGCTGATGGTCACCGCGGATCACCGGCGGCAGGCCAAGGTCGTGAACTTTGGAATCGTCTACGGCCTGTCGCCGTTCGGGCTTTCCCAGAATCTGGGAATCGATACCAGCGAGGCCAAGCAATTCATCAATGCCTATTTCGAAAAGTACAGCGGCGTCCGCACTTTCATCGACAGAACGCTCGAGGAAGCCCGCCGCGACATGAAGGTGAAAACCCTCTTCGGGCGGGTGCGGCCGATTCCCGACATCAACAGCAAGAACTCCAATCAACGTGGCTTCGCCGAGCGCACCGCGGTGAATACTCCCCTGCAGGGAACGGCCGCCGACCTAATTAAGATTGCCATGATCCGCATTGATGCCGCACTCCGCGAGCGTGGTCTCAAATCTCGCATGACCTTGCAGGTGCACGACGAACTGGTCTTCGAGGTCCCCGAAGCTGAGATCGATGCTATGAAGTCGCTGGTCCGGGAACACATGGAGAAAGCTCATCCCCTGGCCGTTCCGCTTCTGGTGGAGATGGGCGTAGGCATGAACTGGCGGGATCTGGATTAAACCTCCGCCCGCGCGAGGCCTCCAGTCGATTATTCCGACCGCAGCGAAGCGGCGCTGGAACCGAAGCCTCGTTGTTCGTGGAGGGGCGGACGCCTCGTCCGCCCTCGCCGGAGGCGATGCAAACGGACCCGGACCCTACGGTTCTCTCTCTGGATTGGTGTAGAATCGGAACGAACCCCTTCCGCCAAACCTTCAGCACACGGCGGAATCTTTCCAAGTCGGGACGTGGCTCAGCCTGGTAGAGCACTCGCTTGGGGTGCGAGGGGTCGGCAGTTCAAATCTGCCCGTCCCGACCATAAATAGTGGTCTCCTTTCAGAGGATGTAAAAACCATCCTTCACTTAGAAGTGAATGCCAGAGCCCCCGTCATCACTGGCTAAAACCCAACGTGCAACCGCTCACTTGACCAGTGTCAGCCATGCCGGGCCTGTTCCCGCACTGACCGGCAGGCCGACAGGGGTCAAGGCTCCGGTGTTTGAATCGACTGCAAAGTGCGTAACGTTGTCTGAGCCCAGGTTCGCGACGTAGGCAAACCGGCCCGAACTATGCAACGTTAGCACGACGGGATTGGCGCCCGCTGAGACGGTGGAACGCGGCGTCAGCGCACCGGTAGCCAGATCGATGGCGAACACAGAGACACTGCCCGCAATCGCATCGGTCACGTACGCGAATCGGCCCTGCGAATCCAGCGTGATCGAGGTTGGTCCATCGCCGCTGGTGACCTTTGGCGTCAGCATCTTCAAGGCTCCGCTGGCCTGATCCACCGAAAAGGTCGTGATTTCATTGGAGGCGAGGCTAGCCACGTAGGCGAATTTTCCAGACGGGTGCATGCTGATCGCAGACGGACTCAAGGCAACCGGAATTGCGCCGAGCAGTCCCAGGGCTCCGGAGCTGTCGACGCGATAAACCGTTACATCGCCGGAATTGAAGTTGGCGAGATAGGCGAAATGGCCCGAGGGATGGAAACGTAGCTCGACCGGGGCCTCGTCCGTTGGAACGCTGCCCGTGAGAGGTGTAAGCGCGCCGGTACTCGGATTGATTGAGAATCCAGTGATGTTGTTGGCTCGCTGGTTCACCGCATAGAGAACATTGCCCATCGGCCCAATGACGATGAACCGTGGGCCGCTGCCCGCAGGTACAGGAGAACCCACCATCGATACGTGTCTGGTATTCGCGTCAATGGCAAATACGGAGATGTCATTGGAACCGATGTTCCCGGCATAAGCAAAGCGCCCGGAAGGCTCCAGCGCCAGAACCCTGGTATTCATGCCGCCTGAGGGCAGCATCTCTTTGGCTTGCAGTTGGCCTGTCTGAGCATCGACCGCATAAATGGAAATGCTGTTCGAAATCGAGTTGGCCACCAATGCTAACTGCGGCGCAGTCGCAGGCGGCATGGAAGGAGGATTGGTGTAACCGCCACAACCCACGAAAAGCATGGGCACAATCAAAATGAGAACAGAGTGTGCAATCTTTCTTACAGGCATGCCAGTCCTTACGGTCGGAATTCCGTACCCAGAGTGCCGCTATTCCTGATCGGGTTTCACTCCCGGAGATAGCTTCGGCCTGATTGGATTCGCAACTGGCGGGTTAGTTTCTGGAGTGGCAGCCAACTTTATGTCAATTTCTTGTCACGAACAGTTGGCTGAGTATCCATGCGTC
>JAICJP010000412.1 GCA_025928375.1 Candidatus Sulfotelmatobacter sp. | reverse complement strand
TCGAATCGCGGCTCCGAAGGGTACCAATCTACACAAGTCAGGTCTGAGAAGGCGTTAAACGGGCAGACGGAATCTTCTTTTAGTAGGGCGCAAGCTTCGCGGATGGCAGATCGCTCTACGATGATCGACATCTCATCGCGGTCGAACTTCACACCTTCGACAACCTGCGGATTCCAGGCGAGCAGCCGCGCAATGGCGGGGTGATTCTTGAGTTGCTCCAGATCGGTGATGGGGGGAGCCATGGGCATTACCGTCGTTCCCCTCCGGTCAAGGCCTGACGGGGACCGGTTTCGCCCCAATCCAGCACACCCTTCTTCCAGACGTAGAAGAATCCCACCAGGAAAATTGCGATATAGACCAGCATTTCCCACAGTCCGAAGCGTTTGAGGTCACGAAGGATGATGGCCCAAGGATAGATGAACACGGCCTCAACATCGAACAGAATGAACAGCATGGCGACCAAGTAGAACTTCACGGAGAAGCGCTGGCGCGCATCGCCCACCGGTACCATGCCAGATTCATAAGGCATGAGCTTGGCGCGGGTCGGCCTACGTACCCCAATGAGCCAGGAAAGCGAGATAATCGCGACCGCAATACCGCCCGCCATAATCATGTGGATGAGAAACGGGAGGTAGCGTGCGAAGTAATTGTCTGGCATAGGAAGAGGTATATATAATTCGCGCCAAGAGATTGCTTAAACGTTCTAGATTATGGGGTTACACTCGCGAGTGTCAAGCGAGCGCAGCCAGATTCTGCGGAAAACGGAGAAGAAAATTTTGTGATTTTGTAATCGGGTAATTTCGCAACTTGAAACCGGTGACGCGCGGGTTTGGATTTTCAAATTACCCGATTACAAAATTACCAAATTACAAAATGAACTTATGGTTTTCGGCTTCAATACCGACGTAAAGCATCAGGACACGATCTACCACGTGCAGAGCGAGGCGCGCGAGGCGGATCTTTTGTTGCAGACGCAAGTCTTTGTGCGCGGCCGGTGCATCGGGAAACGGGCGAAGTCCTACGCCAGCAAAGCGGCCGAGCCGGGATTCGGTGACTCGCAGAAGGAGCACGAATTGCGCGAGCAGCATCGGCTAGTGCTGGATGCGATCCGGGAAGGGAAGCTGGACAGTGTTCTGGATAAGGCCGAACTTGAGAACCTGGCAGGCACAAAAGAATTAGACGTGCAGTGGCTCAATGCCCAGTCGGTGCATGCGGAGCGCAATCTCACGATGCAGTTGAAGGTAACGGAAGGCGGGAGCGCAGCTTCCGGAGCACGGCTCACGTTCCGCTTTGCGCGTCCGAACGCCGCGCCATTCTATACGCAAGCCGTGACCGACTCCGGGGGGGCTGCAGAGATCAAGATCGAGGTCGAGGAATCCGGTCTGCCGGACGCTTCTTTGTTGGTGCAGGCCAACTTCGAAGGGCGGACGACTACGCGCAAATTTGTACTGCGCAAGGCAGATCAGCCGCAGGTTTAAAATACCTGTGCCGGCGCAGAACGCGCCGCCTTTCTTCCGAATGAAACTTCAAATCAATGGGGAGGAGCGGGAGTTTGCCGACGCTGCTGTTCCGTTTACCCTTGCTGCCCTAATCGAAACTCTTGGCATGAAGCCTGACCGGGTTGCGGTCGAGTTGAACCGCGATATCGTAGCGCGTGCTCGCTGGCCGGAGACAGCTCTCAGGGAAGGGGATAAGCTCGAGGTTGTGCAGTTCGTTGGGGGCGGGATCGAGCTGCGAACTCAATCGCGCAGATAAAGCCCGCGCCAGCCTCATACGTTTGCTGTTTCTGAATTACCGCTCTTCCATCCCTCTGGCAACGCGAGTGAATCGGTTCTCGAGATAAACCACAATGACGCGGGAACTCTGTTAGTCACCCCTCTCGCCGCAATTCACTGCTTGATTCACAGGAGTCCTGCCTACAATGACGGAAACATTTGCACATTTTTGGTTGCAGTGTGGCAGCGCAGAATGCAGTTTGTCGCTGCCGCTGCAACAGGCGAATACTTCGGTAACCTCGCCCGATTACGGTGGGCGTGCTAGAAACGCTTAGCAGCAAGCATTTGGGCTCGCAGCACGAGAAAGACTCGGGGAGGAACACATGGTCGGTGAACTGGACGTCCTGAATGAATGGATTCCGGAACAGATGCAGCCGGGTACCGTCTTTGTGCTCGAAAACGCGGGTGAAATTGGCGAGAAGGAAGATCCCTACTGGGCCGTGCTTTCCTGCCCATCTTGCGGCATGCTGGGTTTGATCACGCGCAAGCAGATCAACGGATTGATACCTGTGATTTGCGGCTCGGAGCAATGCTCGGCGCAGTTTTTCATTCGCGACGCCGAAGTGGTTGTGCGCAAACCGTTCTAGTTCTCTGGCAGCCCGCTCGTGCTCACTCCTGACCCGCCTCGGGTTCGGCGACAAGTTTGTTAAAAACCGTCAGGTCGATATTCCCTCCGCTTACCACGCATACAACTTTTCCTGAACCGCACTTCCCGCTGAGTCCCGCCGCCACCGCGCAGGCAGCTGCTCCTTCCGCAATAATGTGATTCCGTTCGGCAACGATCTTCATCGCGCGGCGGACCTCTTCCAGCGTGACCACGATCGAGCCGGCAAGCAGATGGTGTGCGATCGCCCACATGCGCGGGAAGACGGATTTTCCGCCGCATCCGTCCACGAAGCTCGCTCTCCAGGCCGAAAATTTTTGTGGCGATCCGGCGGCGAAGGACGCCGCCAGAGGAGCGGCTGTTTCGGGTTCAGCCGCGAATACCTTGGCTTTGCTGCTTTGCTCTCGCAATGCAGCAGCGATGCCGCAAGATAAGCCTCCGCCTCCGAAGCCTGCGACTACGGCATCGACACCCGTGAGATCCTCCAGAATTTCGAGGCCACAAGAAGCATTGCCGGCGATGAACTCATCGTCTTCGAACGGATGCACGAATGCCCCCGTCATCGACGGATGCGAGCGGGCCCCAAGCGCCTTCCAGCATTCGTCATACGAGGTCTGCACGATTTCTGCGCCGAGGCGACGAATGGCATCCAGCTTGGCGGCAGGCGCGGTGTCCATTGTGAGTACCTTGCAGGGGACGCCAGCTTTTCTTGCTGCCAGGGCCACTCCCTGCGCTGCATTGCCGGCGCTCACGGTCCAAACGCCCCTGCGGCGCTCGTCTTCGGGAAGGAGGCGGACCGCGTTGTAGGCCCCGCGAATCTTGAATGCGCCGATCGGCTGCAGGCATTCCAGCTTCAGGTAAATATCCGCGGGGCCGTCATAGTTCAGGCGTACTAGCGGGGTGCGAATGGCGGCTTCATAGACATGCTTGCGCGCATCGTCGATCATGCCCGCGGAAATCTGGCGCACACTGGTCGGGCTCTCGAGCGCTGGCTGGTCAGTCGGCATGGACAATCATGGTACTGACGACGGCTACCTGAATCAACCCGCCCGGGCCGTTCAGTTATGGGAAGGCAGGGTCAGCGAGTACGCGGTTTTACTACTCCAAGTTCCACCGGAACCTGCTCGACGATCTCAATTCCGAAGCCTTCGAGCGCTGCCACTTTCTTGGGACGATTGGTCAGCAGGCGAATACGGCGAAGATTGAGGTCGGAGAGGATTTGCGCGCCGATGCCGATTTCGCGCTGCACGTGCTTCTCGGAGTTGTCGTACAACGACGTGAGCGTTCGACCGCCATGGAAGCTCAGTGCCGTGCGTTCCGCAAGTTTTTCGACCGAAAATCCCTGCGAAGTCTGGTGCAGGTAGATCAAGGCTCCCAAGCCTTCCTGGGCAATGCGGCGCATCGAGCCTTCGAGCGTGGTTCGGCATTCGCAGCCGGTCGCGCCGAAGACGTCTCCCATCAGGCAGTGGGCGTGCAT
>JAICJP010000017.1 GCA_025928375.1 Candidatus Sulfotelmatobacter sp. | reverse complement strand
GGTCCCGGAATCCAGCAGCACTTTGCGGATCTTCTCTCCCGTCGCGGTGCCCCCAGGCTCGCGTGTTTCCACGACTTTGTGTCCAGCCTCGCGCAGCGCCGCCGCCAGCTTGCGCATCTGCGTGCTCTTGCCGCTTCCGTCGAGGCCCTCGAACGTGATGAATTTTCCGCGACGCGACATGCAGCGGAATAATATCAGTCCGCACACTCCGGGAAGTACGCTCCTGAGCGCGAGCGCCTGTACGCCTCCACTCGCCACTGCTATATTTCTTAGGCATCTGCCGCACCCATTGGGTTCATTCCATCGCATACATCCGGGAGTCCGCATAAATGAGATTGGCAAAAGGCCTGGCAATTGTTTGTGTCCTGTTTCTTTCAGCTCTTGGCTGGTGCGCCGCACCCACGATCACAATTTCTGTCGATGCGACGCATGCTCCCAGGAAGATTTTCCACGCTTCCCTGAAGATCCCAGCCAGCGCCGGCGACCTCACGCTGTACTACCCGAAATGGATTCCTGGCGAGCACGCTCCTGACGGCCCGGTCGTCGATCTTGCCGGGCTGTTTTTCAAGGGAAATGGGCAGCCGCTCAAGTGGCGGCGCGATTTGCAGGACGGATTCACCATTCATGTGGATATTCCCGCAGGGGTCAGTGAAGTCGAGGTCGAACTCGACTTTCTCTCTCCCGCACAATTCGAAGGCGGTTTTTCGGCAGGATCGTCGGCCACCGACAAGCTGGCAATTATCAGCTGGAACCAGGTTCTGCTGTATCCAAGAGGCTGGAAGGCCGACGAGATCAATTACACCGCATCATTGAAAATTCCGGAGGGATGGAAATTTGGCACACCGCTTCCGATCGCCAGCGAAGGTGGAAACGAAATTCATTTCAAAACAGCTTCCCTCACGACGCTGGTCGACTCACCAGTCATCACGGGAGAATTCCTGAAAGTAGTTCCGCTGGCGCAAGATCCTCTGACAGAAATGGATATTGCGGCTGACAGCGCCGCCGCGCTGGACGCTCCCGCCGAGGTCTGGGACCATTACAAGAGCCTGGTCGATCAGGCGCAGAAACTTTTCGGCGCACATCATTATCGCGATTACCATTTTCTCTACACCTTGAGCGATCACGTCGCGCACTTCGGCCTTGAGCATCACGAGTCCGATGACAGCCGCGTGGACGAACGCGCGCTGGTGGACGACACCTCCCGCAAACTTTCCGCTGGCTTGCTGCCTCACGAGTACGTTCATAGCTGGAATGGCAAATTTCGCCGTCCTTACGATCTCGCGACTCCGGACTACCAACAGCCCATGCAGGACGATCTGCTATGGGTCTATGAGGGCCTGACGAACTACTTGGGATTTGTGCTTACGGCGCGCAGCGGCCTGCTCACCGCCGAACAGGATCGTGACGATCTCGCGGTTACCGCCGCGCAACTGGATCATCTTCCCGGGCGGAGGTGGCGCAATCTGCAGGACACGGCTGATGCCGCCCCGGAGCTGTATTTCGCTCCCCAGTCTTGGTACTCCTGGCGGCGAGGCACAGATTTCTACAGCGAAGACACCTTGAACTGGTTGTGGGTGGACGTGATTATCCGGCAGCAAAGCAAGGGTAAGAAATCGATTGACGATTTCTGCCAGCTCTTCCATGGCGCTCCCAGCACCGGGCCTGCGCTGAAGACCTACACCTTCGATGACGTGGTGAACGCGCTCAATCAGGTTGTTTCTTATAACTGGCGCGGCTTCTGGACCGACCGCCTCACGAACCACGGTCCGGGCGCGCCCCTCGGCGGCATCGAGGGCAGCGGATGGAAGGTGGTCTACAACGACACGCCTTCCGAGATGCTCAATGGCATGGCGGGCATGTATCACATCGTTCCGGCCGGATTGGCTCTGGGGCTCTCGTTGCGCGACGACGGCGGAATCAACGACACAGTTGAAGATGAGGTTGGAGCCAAGGCCGGGATTGGCCCTGGGATGAAAGTGGTGGCAGTCAACGGCCGTCGGTTCACTCCTGACATCCTGCGGGATGCGATCAAAGGGGCCAAAGGCGGTAGTGGGACAATCGATCTGCTGGTAGAGAATACTGACTACTACAAGACCTACAAGCTCGACTATCGCGGTGGGGAGATGTATCCCCACCTGGTGCGAGATGAATCAAAACCCGACCTACTCAGCGAGATTCTGAGAGCAAAATAGCTTAGTAGCCGTCGCTGCCTATTCGCTACCGGAAAAGCGTAGGAGGATTCAAATGCAGCGGTGCGCGTCGCCATAGGCATTAACTTAAGGATCAGTTCCGGTTTGCCGTGATCCGCCCCGAGTAAGCGCTATTCGGAAACGATCTCTCAAGCTCCACGCTGCTTGTGCTTCGTTGTTGCAGCTAAAGGTCCGTTGTCAGACTTAGATGGCAGCTTGTAAATTGGACCCATGGCGCTCAAACGAATGGACAACGTAGGAATCGTCGTCGATGACCTCGGAGCGACGATTGATTTCTTTCGCGAGCTCGGCCTCGAGCTCGAAGGGCGGGCGATGATCGAAGGAGAATGGGCCGGACGTGTCACTGGACTGGGCGATCAGCGCGTCGAGATTGCCATGATGCGCACGCCGGACGGCCATGGCCGGCTCGAGCTCTCCCGCTTCCTCACGCCGCCTGCCATCGCGGATCATCGCAACGCCCCGGTGAACGCTCTAGGCTACCTCCGCGTCATGTTCGCCGTGGACGACATCGACGAGACGCTTGAAACGCTCCGGAAGCGCGGCGCTCAGCTCGTAGGCGAAGTAGTCCAGTACAAAGATGCCTATCGGCTCTGCTACATCCGCGGGCCTGAAGGGCTTCTCATCGGACTCGCCCAAGAACTCAGATGAGCGCAATTCATAAAGACGTCGGAGAAACCGCCGCTTTCATGCTACCGAGGCGATCGTCGACGTCTCGGAAGTTACCCCCAGAAACTAGCCCGAAAGATCAACGTCTGACTTGACCTCCTTAAGTTAGCCTTTGTGGCGCGTCCTCGGTTCTGGCGCACTGGCTCTGGGTTACAATCGCAGGCGCCCATGAGCCTGCTTGGTTGCGCGCTAATCCCTTTCCTGTTCTTTTCTTCCGCTAACGCTCAAACCATTCTCGGTTTCACGCCCTCATCCGCCGCTCGGGAAGCCGAAATTGAAAGCAAGTTCAAATCCATCCCCAGCCCAGACGAGGAACGCCGGCAGCACCGCATCTTCACGCAGGAGCCCCACGTCGCCGGCTCCAAGCGTAACAACCAACTTGCGGAATACATTCGCGACCAGTGGAAAAAACAGGGACTCGAAAATGTAATCATCCGCCGTTATGACGTTTACGGAACTAATCCGAAGAGCGCGTCGCTGGAGATGATCGCGCCCGTCCACTACCATGCGCTGCTCCGCGAATCTCCCATCGCTGCCGATCCAGATTCGAAAAATCCGGCGATCAGCGCAGCCTGGTTGGGAATGTCGATCTCCGGCGAGGTGACTGCGCCGGTCGTGTACGCGCACAGCGGTAATCCCGAAGATTACGATCTGCTGCGGAAAAACGGCATCACCGCGAAAGGCAAGATCGTGCTGGTGCGCTACTCGAATCCCTACAGTTATCGCGGATTCAAAGCGCTCACGGCCCAGCGCGAAGGCGCGGCCGCCATCCTCATCTACAGCGATCCCGCCGAAGACGGCTACAAGCAAGGCAAGGTTGATCCCGACGGTCCCTGGGGCCCCGAATATCACATTCAGCGCGGCGCCATCACTTACGACTTCATGGTGCCGGGCGATCCGCTCACGCCCGGCTGGGCGTCAATTCCGAGGGCTAGGCGCATCCGCATCGAAGATGCGATGTCTGCACCGAAGATTATGGCGCTCCCGCTCTCTTGGCACGATGCCAAGCCGCTGCTGGAAAATATGCGCGGACCTGTCGCACCCGAGAGTTGGCAGGGGGGCTTGCCCTTCCAATACCATCTCGGCGGCGAAGAGGTGCAAGTGCATTTGAAAATCGAAATGGAGAACGGCATACAGCCCTATCTCGTTGTGGAAGGGCGTATTCGCGGGTCGGAGTTGCCCGACCAATGGGTGGTGCTCGGCAATCACCGCGACGCTTGGGTATTCGGAGGAGTTGATCCCTCCAGCGGCACCGCGTCCATGATGGAACTCACGCGGGCTCTGGGCGAGTTGAAGAAACACGGCATTCGTCCGCGCCGGACCATGGTGATCTGCAGCTGGGATGGCGAAGAGGTTGGCTTGACGGGCTCCACCGAGTGGGGAGAGCAGTTCGCCGACGAGCTTAGGTCGAAAGCGGTGGCTTACATCAACGTCGATGAAGCGGCATCGGGGCCCAACTTCCACGGGCAGGCGGTCGCATCCTTAGCGCCCATGTTAGCGGAGACCGCGCAAACTCTGCAGGATCCATCGGGCAAGACTCTCCGTGACGCGTGGAAAGCTACTATCGATCGCGAACGAGCAGAGCGCAAGCAGTCGAGCCAAATGAATGACTCAGGCGTGGCCTCAACCACTCTGGCGGATACGCGCATCGGCAGCGGCTCCGACCATACCGTCTTCCTGAACTTCATTGGTATGCCGGTCATCGGATTGCAGTTCGACGGCGACTACGGCGTCTATCACTCCGCCTACGACGACTTCTATTGGATGAACCACTTCGGCGATCCCGGGTATCGTTATCACACGCTCATGTCGCAGGTCTGGGGAGTCACCTCGCTCCGCCTGGCCAACGCCGATCTGTTGCCCTTTGACTTTGCAACCTACGCCGGCAACGTGCGCCAGTTTCTGGACGAACTGACCAACGGCAAGGACATAGCGCAGTTGGATCTGAGCGCGGTGCGGAAGCAGATTGACGACTTCGAAGCTGCCGGCAAGCGCCTCGACGAGAAGCTCAGGACTACTCTCGCTTCCGGGAAGATCGATCCCAAGCTAGCTTCAGAACTGAATAGCGGCATGATGCAAGTCGAACGCAACTGGCTCAATCCCGATGGCATTCCGGGGCGTCCATGGTTCAAGCACATCCTCTATGGCGCCCGTTTCACTTACGCTCACCTGGAATTGCCCGGGCTGGCTGAGGCCTTAGAGAAGCAGGACTGGCCCACTGCGAAGCAGCAGGCGGAAATCCTGCAGCACGCACTCGAGAAGAACACCGAACTGCTGAATCAACTCGTCACGAAAGCCACAGAAAAGTAATAGCTCAGGCGTACTCGGCTTACTTCTCCTTCATCTCGCGTTCCATGACTTTGCGTAGCGCGCGGTTAATCCGGGTCTGGTAACGGCTTCCGTCCTTCTTGAACCAGGCCAGTACGTCGGCATCGAGCCGCAGCGTGACCGGCTTTTTGAGTGGCCGGTAGAGATCCATGTTCTGGATTGAGAACGACTTCTTATTGGATTCCTCAGCGGAGGCTTGCAGCGTGAGGGTTTTGCGCCGTCCAGTTCGCGCGCCCGCGCCGGAGTTCTTCGGGCGGCTGGCGGAAGCTCGGGCGCCCTTCGACTGCCCGCGGACCGCCGCATCATTGCGTTCAAGTCTCTGTCTTCGCGTCATCCTATCCTTGTACCCGCGTTTGTATGTACAGCTTTGTGCTTGTATGTACATCTTTGTGCATGGAAATGTTCCTGAAGGAACACTTTTGCCATATCCCAGCGATCACCCCGCTAGATCTTCTGGTACACCCCCACTAGCATCGGCAATTTCGGCAATTTCGTCGGCCATAAAGGCAAACGCCTCCTGAGGCACTGGATTCTGCCACACCGGCGCAAAGGACTGGCGATGAAGCGGCGTGGGGCCTAGCTCTCGCAGGGCTGCCAGATGCTTAGGCGTACTGTACCCCTTGTGAGAGGCCAATCCATATGCAGGAAATACCGCATCCCACTCGCACATGATGCGATCGCGCTCCACCTTGGCCAGGATAGAGGCGGCGGCGATAGACGCGGACAAAGCGTCTCCGTGGATGATAGGCTTCTGCGGCAGATCACAGTCGATCTTCACCGCGTCAATCAGCAGATGATCGGCGGCAGGAGCAAGGCGCATCACGGCTTCGCGCATGGCCGCGCGCGATGCATGATAGATGTTGATCTGATCGATGCGGGCAACATCGACCGCGGCGACTGCCCACGCAATGCAGTGCTCCCGGATTCTTTGCGCCAGCACTTCCCTTCTGTCCGGCAGCAGCAACTTGGAATCCCTGAGGCCCCGGATGCGGTATGACGGGTCGAGTATCACCGCCCCGGCGACTACACAGCCGAAGAGTGAACCGCGACCGACCTCATCCACGCCCGCAATCAGGCGCGCACCTGATTCCCAAGCCTGTTTTTCATAGCGCAACGTGCAGCGCAGCTTTTTCAGCAAGCGCAGCTTGGCTGCAGACGGAGACAGGCTTCGGGTGGGAGATTTGAGGGAGGCCTTCATGCCAGAACCTGGAGTTATTTCCATCTTCCCCGACCAGAGCGAATCCTGCAAGCAAAGATTGGAGCGATTCTTCCTAAGCCCACCACTAGGCGTTGGTAACGCCACTTGGTAACCGTGTTTTGGTTACGAAGGACCAATTGTCCGAGTGGACATGTACTGCTAATGTGACCTCAACGCAGCAGATCACTACAAACAATCAGTTAATGAGTACGGAATTAAATCCCGGAGAAAAGATAGCGCACCTGGCTCTGCCACTGCGCTGGAGCCTGCTTGGCCAAGCCAATCGCGCCGCCGACACGGCGTGCACCTACGACGTCGATTCCAAAGGAGCGCGGCTGGTCAGTTCCCGGGCTCCCCGCCTGGGGGATCTGCTGATGCTGGAGCGCGGCCGGAACAAGGCTATTTGCCAGGTCACCTGGGTAGCGGATCCGAACTCGGATTTACGTGGACAGTTTGCCGTGCGATGTGTAGACGGCAGAGCGCCATGGGAAGAGGAATTGCGCCAGGCAGAAGAACAGTACCAGCCACTCGATTCGGAGGGCCTGAACCGGCGCCACTTTGGTCGCCTGATTACCGCCGAGCAAACGAACCGCCGCAGGCACCCTCGGTTCCACGTGGAAGGCCAAGCCGAAGTGACCGAAGGAGTGCAACATGCTTCCGGCATCGTCGATCAGATTTCCGAGTTGGGAGCACACATCTCGGGCAGCCAACTGCTGGATCCGGGCACGGATTTTCGGCTGACGCTCAACGTGTTCGATGTGACACTCGCGCTCAAGGCTCAGGTGAAGAATCTGGTCAGCAATGCGGGAATGGGCGTGGAGTTCCAGCAAATCCGGCGAGGAGATCGGCCGCTGTTGGGATATATTCTGAGCCGATTAAGGCGACGCCCGGTCGAAGATTTCGTGGAAGTGGAAGTGGTATCGGATCGATTGGTGCACGCGGCCACAGCTCTTTAGCCTACCATCACACTGCTGCGTGCTATTCTTCCGGGCATGCGACCCCGGCAGCGCACAGTTTCTTCTCTGCTGTTTCTTCTTCTGAGTTTGACCTCGTTGAACGCACGCGTCGTTCGCGTGGAGCTCACATCGCGCGCTGACCTGCTCAATGGAACTCGCTTTGGCGACGTGGGAGCATACGAACGTATGGCGGGTCGAGTGTACTTCGCAGTTTCGGTAAGCAGTCCGCACAACCGCCGCATCGTTGATCTCGACAAGGCTGTCAATCTGAAGAATGGCGAAGTGGAGTTTTCTGCCGACTTCATTGCGATCCGCCCCAAGGATCCGCACAAGGGCAATGGGGCGATGCTGCTGGAGAATCCGAATCGCGGGCACAGCCGCATCCTCAGTCTGATCGACGGTGGAGATTGGGATGCGGCAAAGGACGGGGGGGATGGATGGCTGCTGCGCCATGGCTTCACATTCGTCAGCCTGGGATGGCAGTGGGACGCGGCCGGCGGAGACGCTCTGAAGCTTTATGCTCCCGTCGCGAAGGACCATGGGAAGACAATCACCGGGTTGTTGCGCGGCGATCTAATGCCCTCCAAGCCCATGCCGGAGATTCCGTTGGGGCACTTGATAATCGGCAACATTGGAGGCACGGAATACCCGGTGTCAGCGCCGGAGGATCCGCGCAACGTGCTCACGGTTCGTGACTCGCGCGAGTCGCCGCGCGTTGTGATTCCGCGCTCGCAGTGGCGATTTGCTCATACCGTCGAAGGGAAGCTCACGGCAAGCGATCGTCACATTCATCTCAACGGCGATTTTCAGCCCGGCAACATTTACGAGTACGTTTACGTTGTCTCCGATCCGGTGGTTGCGGGGCTTGGGTTCGCAGCGGTGCGCGATTTCGCTTCGTACGCGAAGCACGCTTCACATTCGATCACGCCGGTCGAACGTGTCTATGCCGAAGGCATTTCGCAGAACGGCCGTTTCCTGCGCGACTTCCTTTATGAAGGTTTCAATGCCGATGAAGATGGCAAGATCGCGCTCGATGGAGTTCTGGCGCACGTAGCTGGGGCGGGGCGAGGCGATTTCAATTACCGCTTTGCGCAGCCCTCGCGCGATGCGCAGCCCACCTCGTCCGTCTTTTTTCCAACGGACATTTTTCCTTTTACCGATCTGCCTGAAAAGGATCGGGTTACTGGAGAAACCGGCGGGCTGCTCGATCGCGCGGTAGCCGATAAGGCTGCGCCGAAGATCTTCTTCTCCAATACCTCTTACGAGTACTGGGGGCGCGCGTGCGCGCTGATTCACGTCAGCGCCGACGGAAAGCAGGACGCCCCTATTTCGGACAGCGTGCGCATCTATCACTTCACCGGCGAGCAGCATTTCCCGGGCCCATGGCCTCCGGCCAAAGGAGAAGGCGATCTGCGGGGACAGCAACCGGAATCGCCACTCGCCATCCGATACTTCTGGCGCGCCATGGTGGCGAACATGGATGCGTGGGTACGAAGCGGCACGCCTCCTCCCGCCAGCAGTTATCCTCGAATTGCAGACGGGACGTTGGTTCGGTTGCATGATTACGCGTTTCCCGCGATCCCGGGGGTGACCAAGCCGCACGAAGCCAACGCGGCGTATGCCTTGGATTTCGGTCCGAACTGGCGCGAGGGGATTCTCAGCATCCAGCCACCGAAAGTTGGCGAGGCGTTCCCAGTCCTGGTGCCGCAAGTGGATTCAGATGGCAACGAGCGCGACGGGGTACGACTGCCTGAGATCAGCGTGCCCTTGGCAACTTATGCGAGTTGGAATTTACGCGATCCCACGATCGGGGCGCCGGACCAGCGGGTGTCATTCGAGGACTCGTACATTCCGTTTCCCAGGACGGCGGCGGAGAAACAAAAGAACGGGGACCCGAGACGTTCGATAGAGGAACGCTACGGGAGCCGTGAAGAGTACGTCGCTCGCTATTCGAAAGCAGTGGACGATTTGATTCAGCAGCGCTGGATCCTGCCCGAAGATCGCGAAGCAGTTCTCACCCGGGGCGAGCAAGAATGGGCACAGGCGACGCAGTGAGATCCGGACAGCTGGAGTTCGGCACTCGAGAGCGAACCCCAGCGGCTGAAGCCGCGATGATTTTGCGCTGCATGCGGCACGACTGAAGTCGTGCCCTTCCCGGTCGCGCTCTTCCCGATCTTGCTCTTCGCGCTCGTGCCTTCGAGGCGTGCCTTTCCAGGAGTGCTGTTCCCGTCCGCTCCTCCGAGTCACCCCTTGCCAGATGCGCCTTCCCAAGACGGCGCGCTACTCGTGATTTCGCGAGTTACGGCCTGGCGACTAGTGCGCTGAGCTCGCCGCGGCGGTTGCGGGATTGATGTCGTACTCCGGGTGAGGCACGCCCATCATCCACTTGTCGAACCATCCCACGATGTGATCGAGACGCTCGATCCGGTGCCAGGGCTCGCCAGAGCGGGAGAGTTCGTGACTCTCGCGCGGAAAGACGACCATGGCGGTGGGACGCTTCAGATACTTGAGGGCGCGGAACAATTGCTCGCCTCCGGAGTCCGGCGGAGTGCGATAGTCGGATTGCCCGAGCACAAACAAAACCGGCGTGTGAATATTCTTCACAAAGGTGATGGATGAGCGGTTGTTATAGTCCTGCGGATCTTCGAATGGAGGAGCCTTAAACCAATTGGGCTGGAAGAGAGTGAAATCCGCCGTGTACCACCAGGAGGCCCAATTGGATATGTCGCGTTGCGATACTGCGGCCGCGAAGCGATCGGTGTGGGTTATGGTCCAGTCCGTGAGTACTCCGCCACCACTGCCGCCAGTGACCCCGAGTTTCTTCTCGTCTATGTAGCCACGTTTCAGCAGTTCGTCCACTCCGGCCATCAGATCGCGGTAATCGTCCCCGGGATAGTGATACTGGATGATGTTGCCGAAATCCTGTCCATAGCTGGTGGAGCCTCGAGGATTGGGGTAAAGAACTACATAGCCCTTGGCGGCCATCCATTGAAACTCGTGGTCAAAGACCCAACCGTAAGCAGCGTGAGGACCTCCGTGGATGTTGAGGATGAGCGGATACTTTTTGTGCGGATCAAAGTCCGGCGGCTTCTGAATCCATCCCTGGATGCGCTTGCCATCGAAGCTGGTGTAGTTGATCTCCTCAGGCGACGTCAGATTGAGTTGCGACCACAGCTTCTGATTGAAATCTGTGATGCGCGTTTGTGCGCCGTCCGCTGAAACAGTGAAGAGGTCCCCAATCTGTATTGGGGTAGAGATGAGGCTGACAATCGCCCCGTCGGAGTTCACCGAAAAATCGAGCACTGCCTGCTCACCATGAGTCACCTCAGTGACTTTTCCGCTCTGCGCCTCGACGCGCACCAGAAGAGTCCTTCCCTGCTTTTCGACGGTATCGAACAGCGAGCGGCCGTCGCCCGACCAGTAAAGGGATCGCGCATGTCCTCCGCGAGGAGCAGCATTATCGCCGAAAACCGAGCTGCCCAGATCGAAGTCATACTCGGCGGTCAAATTTCGGGGTTTCGCATCTTTCACGGCATCCATGACCCACAGATCGGGTTGGGAGTAGGAACGAACTGGCTGCGAGACAGCGCCATGAAACGCAAACTGGCGACCATCGGGGCTCAACGTGAGGTTACCCACATACATCGGAATCGTAGCGAGCATTTCCGAGTCGCCTCCCCTGGATGGAACGGAATAAACATCGGTGGCTGGAAGGTCGTAGTAAGGCTCGTCTACGCGCCGGGTGAGGAAATAAATACGGGAACCGTCCTTGCTCCAGACGAGATCGCCTTCGTCGTAATTGCCGCTGGTGATCTGCACGGGTTTACCGGGTTCCTGGCTGGCGTCGCCCACATCAAGCACCCAAATATGGCTGTGGCGCTTCAGGTCGAGGTAGCCCTCATCGTTATCGCGATAAATGGCTCGGCTGATGACATGGACATCGGATTCATGTTCGTCTTCAGCGTTGGTGTCGGCTTTCTTCTTGCGCTCGGCTTTCTGAATATCCTCACGGGTAGTGTCGCTGAGAAAGGCAATTCGCTTGCTGTCAGGCGACCAGACTGCGCCCGAAGCGCCTTTCGGCAAGTCTGTTATGGCGCGAGCTTCTCCTCCTGTGAGGGAAAGGAGGGCCAGTTGACTCGGCTTGGGCTTCCCGGCGTCATCCTTCTCGCCGCCGCGGACAAAGACCAGATACTTACCGTCGGGAGACCAGCGAGGCTGCGCATCATGCTTTCCATTGGTCATGCGCATGGGAGCCTGCTTTCCATTCAGGGGGGTGAGCCAGATCGATGTTTCATATCCAGTACGCTTCCCGTCGCAATTGACGCGGGTGAATGCCGCCTGGGTTCCATCAGGCGAGAGCTCTGGGTCGGCCACCCAGATGAACTCAAACAGATCTTTGTCGGCAAGCAGGCGCTTGCCGGGGGAAGTTGGCGTCTGTGCTGAAAGCGAAGAAACTGCGGCGATCAATACAATCGAGAGAGTAATTTTCATGCGCATCCTTGTGCCCGGTAGAGGAGCGCGGCGAGTTTGCACGGTCGGCGTCCGACTGTCAACTGCTTCGTTTCGGAGCACGCGTTGACCGATGTGCTCCGAGATGATACTTTTCGGCCCCATGGTGACTGGGGAACAGCTGACAGAGATCCACGGCACAGGCAGCGCGGAATTGCCGCGGAGGTTGGGCTTTCTAGATGCACTGTCGATCGTGGTCGGAATCATCATCGGTGCGGGAATTTTCCTGGTGCCGAACCTAGTGGCGCGGGAACTGCAATCTCCCGGACGGATTCTGGGAGTCTGGGTCTTCGCCGGGGTGATCTCGTTCTTCGGCGCGCTGGCCTGCGCGGAACTTGGGACCGCGTTTCCGGCGACGGGCGGACAATACGTGTTCCTGCGCGAGATGTACGGACCGCTCATCGGATTTCTCTGCGGCTGGTCCATGTTTGCAGTGGCCCGCACGGCTCAAGTCGCCTGGCTGGCCGTGACGATGACGCTGTACGTTTCCTACTTTGTACCCATGTCGAGCGGCGCGGCGAAGTTCCTGGGGCTGGGAGCGCTCGCGCTGTTTACGACCATCAATTACTGGGGAGTGAACGCGGGCGCGTTGGTACAGAAAGTTTTCACGTTGGCCAAAGTAGCAGGACTGCTCTTGCTCATTGTCGCCGCGCTGCTCTGGCGAGGGAGTTCGACGGGAACGCATGCGGCCGTGAGCGGCGGATTCTCCATCAGTCATTTCGGCGTGGCCTTGATCGCGTGTGTGCTGGCGTGTGACGGATGGGTGCAACTCAGTTTTGTCGCGGGGGAGATTCGAAATCCACGGCGCAACATCCTGTGGGCGCTGGCGATTGGGTCGGCGGCTTGCACTGCCGTTTACGTGCTGGCGAATATTGCCTATATGCGGGTGCTTTCCATTCCCGAGATCGCAGCCAGCGAACACGTGGGGGCGAGCGTAGCCGAGCGCGTCATGGGACATGCGGGAGGCGCGATTGTTTCGGTCATCATTCTGATGTCCATCATCGGGACGCTGAATGGCTGCTTTCTCACCAGTCCACGAATTTATTTCGCGCAGGCGCGCGATGGGCTGTTTTTCCGAAAATTTGCGGAAGTGCACCCCAAGCATCAGACGCCTGGATTTGCGATCGTCGCGCAAGGCGCCTGGGCGGCGGTGTTGCTGATCAGCGGCTCTTATGAGTCGCTGCTGGATTACGCGATGTTCGCCATCTGGCTCTCATATGGCTTCATGGTGGCGGGCGTGATTGTTCTGCGGATCAAGAGGCCGGGCCTGATTCGTCCTTACCGCATGTGGGGGTACCCGGTGACGCCGATTCTGTTTCTGCTGATCACCGCCTGGTTTCTCGGCAACATGATCGTGACTCGGCCAGTGCCGTCGCTCGCGGGATTGGGCCTGATTCTTACGGGTGTACCAATTTATTTCTTCTGGGCGCGGCAGTTGCACGGGACGTCCTCATCTCAGACAAACGCCTGACCCTTCGGGTCAATTCATCAGGGTTGAACCATACTACCCACCACTTCGTCCGCTCTGATGGCACTGGTAACAGTTGATGCTGTTGTAGACGTAGCCCGGCACGTTCTCGTGGCGGAAGTTAGCGGCATTATTCCCGCCATGGCAGCCGGTGCACTGGAATATGGCGTAGTTATTCGAGTTGATGTGGCAGGTTGCACAAACGTTATTGGCATTGCCGTGACTGGTTGGAAATGGCGTGTATTGCGCGTGATTGAACGTCGCATTCGACCACGCGCTCGTATTGTGGCAGTTCTGACAGGTAGTGGGGAAGAACTGCGGCTGCGCGGCGTGGCCCGGGTTTGTGCTGGTGTTGTAATCCGTCTGATGACAGCCGATGCAGGCGGTCGGCAAAGTCGTGTAGTTGTTGTTTACGTGGCAGTCTGCGCATTTGCGCGGCGGCACCACGTGCGATCCGGTCAGCGGGAACGAGGTGTTGTTGTGGTTGAACGTAGAATCCGTCCACGCCACCGTGTCATGGCACACGGCGCATGTTGTCGGGAAGCCGGCCGCGGCGTGCGCGGGATCATTGGTCGCGGTGTAATCCTTCTGGTGGCACGAGTAGCAAAGGGTGCTATTCAGCGCGTAGTTGTTGTTGATGTGGCAATCCGTGCACTGCCGCGGCGGCACGGTGTGCGATCCGGTCAGGGGGAAACCCGTCGCCGAGTGGTTGAACTTGCCATGCGTCCAGAGCACCGTATCGTGACAGTTTTCGCACGTGGTCGGGAAACCAGTATGGGGAACAGGAGTCGTGGCGCCAGCATAATCTTTCTGGTGGCAGGAGTAACACGCTGTGCTATTCAGCGTGTAGTTGTTGTTGATGTGGCAATCCGAGCACTGCCGCGGCGGCACAGTGTGCGATCCCGTCAGCGGGAATCCGGTGCTGTTGTGGTTGAAGGTCGCATTCAGCCAGGAAGTCGTGTTGTGACAAGAGGCGCAGGCCCGCGGGAAATTCGAAGTTGCGTGATTCGGATTCGTCGTACCCTGGTAATCCTTCAGGTGACAGGTGACGCAGGCCGTGCTGTTCAAGTTGTAGTTATTGTTCACGTGGCAATCGGTGCACTGCCGCGGAGGCACGGTGTGCATTCCCGTCAAAGGGAAGGCGGTCAAGGAATGGTTAAACGAGGCATTCGACCATGACGTGGTGTTGTGGCAGAGATTACAAGTCTGCGAGAAAGCGGCGGAAACGTGATTCGGATTGGTCGCCGCCTGATAATCCTTCAGATGGCAATTCACGCAGGCGGTGCTGGTGAGGTTGTAGTTGTTGTTGATATGGCAATCGGCGCACTGCCGCGGCGGCACGGCATGGCCGGCGGTCAAGGGAAATCCGACGGAGCCGTGATCGAATTTGGCGTTCAGCCAGTTGTCGGTTCCGTGACAACTGTCGCAGGTTGTGGGAAAGTTGGCCGCGACGTGGTTGGGAGACCGGGCTGCCTGGAAATCAGCCACGTGGCACGAAGAGCAGGCCGTGGACATCGTCTGAAAGTTGCTGGTGGCAGCGCCCTTGTGGCAGGCGTCGCAGTCCACGACCGCGTGCGCTCCAGTCAGCGGAAACCGGTTATTATGCTGCTCGATCTGCCGAATTGAGACTTGCCAGCCGCGCACGGTGTGGCACTGTTCGCAGTTGGCCCCCAGCTGCCGCCGGTGAATGTCCGCGTGGCAGTCCTGGCATCGTTGTCCTACATTTGCGAAGACTGGCTTCACGTGGCACTGGATGCAAGTGACCCCCTGGTGCATACCGCGTAAAACGTATCGCGTCCGATTGTGATCGAATTCAGGGACCGCGCGGATCGGCCTCCATCCCTCCGGAGTGTGACAGTTCTGGCAGGGAACGTTCAGATTCCCGTGCGGACTGTGCGTACCAGCGGATTCCTGTGCTTGCGCAGTTCCTGGAAGTCCGGAAAAGGCGAAACACAGCACAGCAACGAGATTAGGGACCCGCCCCCAACCAAACATGACCTGCCCCCTGCGGCTCGACACTTTACAAGAAAACGCCAGGAAGATGTATGACGAGGGACAAACTTCGACTACTTAAAAATAGGGACTCGAACCGATGCCCGTGGCCGATCACAACGTCTGGGTCGATGGGCGCGATTCTTGCGAGTTTACCCTTGCTATGAATCAATGTAAGTTCCCCGCGTTGCCTGGCGCCTGCCTTGTTACTAAGTGTTCAAATCTTTGAACGCATGTGTACTTTAAAGCTAACCGGAAAGCGTTCGACAAGCGACGGTACGGCCGTAATGCAAAGTAATGTGATCGTGACCGATTCGAAATTACAGCATGGTCCGGTCTAACTCTGTTTGCAGTGATGTCAGGCACACTTGCACATACTGTTCGGACGATTTGTCCTGAATTGGGCTGCACGTCTGAATTGGCTATTTTGTGTGCGAGTTATCCGTCAGCGGCGTCTTTCCGGCACGGATTTGGGTAAGGTCGTGGATACCGACCTACGTCGCGCTAACCCTCTAACAGGCCCAATTGCCACTGCCGCCTGGACTCGCCGCCGTGCAGAGGCTGTGCGATACTGAGGCTGTGCAGGCACTTCACTGGTCGTACCCCATACGACTGACTGGCTGGAACCCCTTGTTGAAGTTGCGGTTACCTGATCCAGGGGCGCGTAGCTCAAACGGATAGAGCATCGGATTTCTAATCCGAGGGTTGCAGGTTCGATTCCTGCCGCGCCTACCATTCGCGCAAGAATCCATTTTCTCCCCGAAATTCGGGCGAAGCACGCAACCCGCGAAGATCTTGATGCAGGGCTTTGAGAAGATTCTGGCTCTTCACGCTCGCTTCGCGGGAGGGGCGGACGGGGCATCCGCCCCCTCACACGTGCTCTTGCTTAAGTGGCGGCGATTCTGACTTGTTAGAAATTGTTGTCCACTTGGCCTAGAATCTCCGAACTAGTTCTTCTGTGGGTGCAGACACTTGGTGGAGACGGTTGTTCCGAAACAGGCTCTTGAATTGGAGATGGCGGGCAAGGCGGCTGGCCCGTGCGTGTTCGTGCTGTTTGGCGCGGCCGGGGATCTCACGAAACGCAAGCTGCTTCCCGCGCTGTTCAACCTAGTCAAGGCGAAATTGCTGCCCAACGACTTCGCGCTTATGGGCGTTTCGGTCGACGATCTGAGTCTCGACGCCTTTCGCGATCAGGTGAGCCAGTTTCTGCCCTCCGACGATACGGAATCCCGCAATTGGCTGCGCGACCGGCTGTTTTATGAGCGGGGCGATTTTGCCGATGGCAGCTTGTTCTCGCGCCTTGGCCAACGGCTTGCTCAAATCGATCTCGAGTTTCATACGCAGGGGAACTATCTCTTCTATCTTGCCGTTGCACCCAAGTTTTTCGGGCCTGTGGTTCAGCAACTGGGAACCGCCGGATTGTCGCAGCAAGGCGACGGACACTGGCGCCGCGTCGTCATTGAGAAGCCCTTCGGACAGGATCTTGAATCGGCGAAGGCTCTGAACCGCAGCATCAGCACCGTTCTACAGGAGAACCAGATCTACCGCATCGATCATTATCTGGGCAAAGAGACGGTGCAGAACATCATGGTGTTTCGCTTCGACAACGCCATCTTCGAGCCGATCTGGAACCGCCGCTATATCGATCACGTACAGATCACAAATGCGGAGACGGTGGGCGTGGAGCGGCGCGGCGCTTACTTTGACCATGCAGGAACGCTGCGTGACATGGTGCCCAACCACGTCATGCAACTGCTCAGCCTGACGGCGATGGAGCCGCCCGTATCGTTTCATGCGGATGCGGTGCGTGACGAACAGGCAAAAGTGCTGCATTCGATCCAGCCTTTAAATTCCGAAGAGGTCCTGCTGCGCAGCGTGCGGGGGCAGTACGGCGAGGGATTTCCAGATGGCGAGCGAGTTCCGGCCTACCGGGCGGAGCCGGGAGTCGCTGCGGAATCGCGCACCGAGACATTCGTGGCGCTCAAGCTCAACATCGACAACTGGCGCTGGGCGGGAGTCCCGTTTTATCTGCGTACGGGAAAGCGCCTGGCAAAGAGGCAGACAGAGATTGCGATCCAGTTCCGGCGCACGCCGTTTCAACTGTTCCGTAATGCGCCACTGCACCAGCCCCACACCAACACCCTGGTTTTGCAAATTCAGCCGGCTGAGGGAATCGCCTTGAGTTTCGGGGCGAAGATCCCCGGGCCCTTGCTGCGAGTGGGCTCGGTGAATATGGACTTCGAGTACTCGCAATACTTTGGGGCCGACGCTTACACCGGCTACGAAGTGCTGCTCTATGACTGCATGATCGGCGATGCCACGTTGTTCCAGCGTTCCGACATGGTGGAGGCGGGATGGTGCGTGGTCGATCCTGTGCTCGACGTTTGGAAGGCACTGCCGCCGCGGAGGTTTCCTAATTATGCGTCTGGAACGTGGGGCCCGGCAGAGTCGGACCAATTGATGGCACAGGACGGGCGGCAGTGGAGGAGGATTGAACCGTGATTCTTGCAGGCGACATCGGAGCGACGCGCACACGGCTGGCCGCGTTTCAAACGGAAGGCAACCGGTTGAATTGCGTGGTGCAGAAGATTTACCCGAGCCAGGAACACAGCGGATTGTTGGAGGTTCTGCGGGGATTCATCCGCACCGAAGGCATTCCGGTGCACAGCGCCTGCTTCGGGGTTGCGGGACCAGTCCGGGGAGGAAAGAGCAAGATTTCGAATTTACCGTGGACGATCGACTGCAAAGAACTGGCGGCGCAGTTGAAGCTCAATTCCGTGGGCCTGTTGAACGATCTCGAGGCCTACGCGTACGGCATTGATGCGCTCGAGTCGAAAGACTTCGTAACGCTTAGCAAGGGTCTGGAGGATGCAGAAGGCAATCGCGCGGTAATCTCTGCCAAAACAGGACTGGGGATGGCCGGGCTGTATTGGGATGGATTCCGACATCATCCCTTCGCGTGCGAGGGCGGGCACGCCGATTTTGCTCCGCGGAATGAACTGCAGGCGGAATTATTCTCCTACCTGCAAAAGAGATTTGGTCACGTGAGTTGCGAGCGGGTGTTATCGGGACCGGGTATTCGCAACATCTACGACTTCCTGCGAGACGCGAAGAAGGCGGAAGAACCGGCCTCTTTGCGCGATCAGATCAAGGGCGCACGCGATGCGTCTGCCTTGATCGCACAGCTCGCGCTCGAGGGCAAGAGTCCTATCTGCCAGGAGACGATGGACATCTTCGTCAGCATTTTCGGCGCGGAGACTGGGAATTGCGCGTTACGCTACATGACGACTGGAGGAATCTTTATCGCCGGGGTGATCGCGGCCAAGAATGTGGAGAAACTGAAGAATGCGGCGTTTCTGCAGGCGTTTCTCGACAAGGGGCGCATGTCGTCACTGCTCAAGGACATGCCGGTCCGGGTGATTCTCAATGACGACTGCGGACTGATTGGCAGTGCTCGGTATACGCTGGTGCAGAAGGCGTTCGGCAACAATTCTGGTTCAGCCTAGAAAGGCAGTCCCAACGCGCTGCTCAGGAATGCGGCCAAAGGCGACATTTTGCGGCAGGCGCCCGCGAAGGTGGCCATGAAGTTCGGGCCGCATACCTGCTTGTCGGTGAACTCGACGGATGTGCCCAAATCCCGCAGTTTCAGGTCTGCTACAAATTCATGATCCGCGGGAAAACCGCGCGGCGGGCGGGAAAGGTTGCTGGCATCGTCCCAGTTGAGCAACTTTCGCACTTTCCGCCACTCGTCGCCGCGCTCCACTATGGCAGTGCGGACCTTCAGCAGAGTGGGCGGCTCCGGATGCCAGAGGCCGGAGGCCGCAAAGCATCCTCCGGGCTCCAGATGGAGATAAAAGCCTGAGGAGTGTACGTCTTTGCCACGATGCGAGAAGCGCATAGCGAGATGCGTCTTGTATGGACGCTTGTCGGAGGAGAATCGGGTGTCCCGGTAAATACGGAACAGAGATCCGCGGGTGCCGCGCGGGTCGGAAAGAAGATGCGGCGTGATCTGGTACAGCGGGCCTGCGCAATCCGTGATGAACTGCAGCGCTGGTTGGCGAACATGGCTCTCATATTCATCTTTGTGCGAGAGGAACCAGTCACGATTGTTGTTGCGCTTCAGACGGGTGAGGAAGCGGAAGAGTTCCGGAGTGAAGTAGGCTGGCATAATGGTTGGCAGTAATCTTACTTGAGAAAACCCCTTCTGGCTCCGGGCTCGGCTTCGCCTTCGCCGGGACAGCTCAAAGGGCTGTCCCTAAGTGAGATGTTGTGTGAGCGCCGTAGGTGAATATCCAGAAAACCTGCGCGTTGCCATGGGCGATAGCTCCACGATAAGATGACTTGTACACGTCTTTCTCCGCTCTCTCCCTAGTATTTTTCCGAGCAGGAACTCCGCGAGCAAGAAGTGTGCGACCCCGGGGCAGGCGTCGGTGTGTAGCTGCTGCATTTTCTGAACGGAGTGGGAATTGAAAAAGGGAAAGACTGCGGTCATCGTGGGCGCCCAATGGGGCGATGAGGGCAAGGGAAAGATCGTCGACGTTCTCTCGGAGAACTTTTCGGTTGTGGCCCGCTACGCCGGCGGGCACAATGCCGGCCACACCGTTATCATCAACGGCAAGAAGTTTGTGCTGCAGCTTGTACCTTGCGGCGTGCTCCGTCCCGGATGCCGCAGCGTCATCGGCAATGGCGTTGTTCTCGATCCCATCGCATTGTTGAAGGAAGTGGGAGCCCTGCGCGAAGCGGGCGTGAAGGTGGATGGCCATCTTTTCGTCTCGAACCGGGCGCACGTCATCCTGCCCTACCATCGCATGATCGAATTGGCGGCGGAGAACGCGCCGGGACGGGTGAAGATTGGAACTACTTCCCGCGGGATTGGTCCGGCGTACGAAGACAAAATGGGCCGCCGCGGTCTGCGCGTTGCGGACCTGCTCGATCTGAAGCTGCTGAAGAAGCATATCGAAAATGCGGTGCGCGAAAAGAACATGATTGCGCACGCGCTGTTCAATACCGAACCGCTGGACGCCGACAAGATGTACACCGAGTACGCGCAGGCAGCCGAGAAGGTCGCGCCCTTCGTCTGCGATGCTGCCCTGCTGCTCAACCAAGCACTGGCTCAAGGCGAGTCTGTGCTATTTGAGGGAGCGCAAGGGACGATGCTGGATATTGATCATGGGACTTACCCGTTTGTGACGTCGTCCAGTGCGACTTCCGGCGGGGCCGTGATCGGCACCGGCGTGCCGCCCAACTCCATTGACTCGGTCATCGGGATCACCAAGGCGTATTGCACACGCGTGGGCGAAGGGCCGTTTCCCACGGAAGAAAAGGGAGAACTCGGCGAACAGATCCGCAAACGGGGCAATGAATTTGGAGCCGTCACCGGGCGGCCACGGCGCACCGGTTGGCTCGATCTGCCCCTTCTGCGTTATTCCGGAATGATCAACGGCACGAACTGGCTCGTGGTCACGAAGTTGGATGTGCTGGACGAGCTTGCCGAAATTCCGGTCGCGGTCGGGCTGAAGATAGATGGCAAGAAGACGATGGAAGTGCCCGCCCAGGCGAGCGGCTACGATGAGATCGAGTGCATCTACGAAAAACTGCCCGGCTGGCGGACGTCAACCGAGGGGATCGTTGAATACGAAAAGCTGCCGCGTCAGGCACGCGAATATCTCGCCTTCGTGGAGAAAGAATCGGGCGCGAAGATCGGAATGATTTCTACAGGGCCTGATCGTAGTCATACCATCCTGATGCCGGACTTCGTTTCCGAGTTGAAGGCGGCAGCGCGGAAAGCCTAGAATGGCTTCCCCGGATCACCGTGGCCGCGGAAGGAGCGAACGATGGTGGTGTTAGCAGTCACCTGGATGGCGAAAGTTGGGCGTGAAGCCGAAGTTAGCACGCTGTTTGAAAAGCTGACCGAGCAGTCCCGCAAGGAACCGGGTTGTGCCATGTACCAGGTGCATCGGCACAAGACCGATCCCCGCCGCTTTTTTATCTACGAGCAATACAAGGATGACGCCGCGCTGGAAGCGCACCGCACCGCCCCCCATTTTTTGCAGCATGCGAAAAAAGATCTGCCCAAGATCGCGGATCGAGTGGAAGGACATCTATTCGAGCCGCTGGGGTAACCATCGGGGCGGGAAGCGTCACTTCGTTTTGTCGACCATGAGTTCGCCGCCAGACGCGTAACTCTCCTTTGACACTTCATTGAAGGCGATCACAATTGCTTCGCGGCGCGCGCCGGCTTCTTCGACCAGTGCATCGGTGATCCGCTTGGCGATCTTGCGCTTTTGATCGGCGGTGCGGCCCTGAAGCATCGTGATTTGAACCATTGGCATGCTATTTTGCCAGTTCATACCCTGCGAAGAAGAAGCTGAGTTCGAAGCGGGCGGTGTCTTCTGCGTCGGAACCGTGGATCGCGTTGTGCTCGATGTTGCTCGCCCACTTCTTGCGAATCGTTCCCTCCTCGGCGTTGGCGGGATTGGTCGCGCCCATCAGCGTGCGCAGATCGGCAATGGCATTTTCTTTTTCCAGTGCCAGCACTACAATGGGCCCGCTCGACATGAAGTCCGTCAAGGTGTTAAAGAACGGTCGGCTGGCGTGCACGGCGTAAAACTGCTCTGCCTGATGCTTGGAAATCTGCAGCATCTTCATGGCGAGAATGCGGAAATTCTTCTTCTCGAATTGCTCGATGATGTCCCCCACCGCATTGCGGCGGACCGCATCAGGCTTGACGATGGTAAGTGTGCGTTGCAGGGTTTTCATAATCAGTTCTCAGTTCTCGGTTCTGAGTTCTCAGTTCCGGCGTTTCAAAGATTTCAGGGGCTAAATGGATTACTCAGACGTTTACGCCAATTGCCGCAGCTAAGGTCTCACCAATGGCAGCGGGGGACTTCGCGACCTTGATCCCGGCGGCTTCCAGAGCTTTGATCTTCTCCGCGGCTGTGCCTTTGCCGCCGGAGATGATCGCTCCGGCATGCCCCATGCGGCGTCCGGGAGGGGCAGTCTGCCCGGCAATGAATCCGACTACCGGCTTTTTCATGTGGGTCTTGACAAAGTCCGCGGCGGTCTCTTCCGCGTTGCCGCCGATCTCGCCGATCATGATGACTGCGTCGGTTTCCGGATCGCGATTGAACAAATCGAGTGCGTCGACGAATGTGGTGCCGATAATGGGATCGCCTCCGATGCCAATCGCGGTGGATTGGCCGATCCCGCGTTGGGTCAACTGATGGACGGCTTCATAGGTGAGCGTCCCCGAGCGCGAAACGATGCCGACATTCCCTTCTTTGTGGATGGAGGCCGGCATGATGCCAATCTTGCACTTTCCCGGCGAAATGATGCCCGGGCAATTCGGCCCGATCAGGCGCGAGCGACGGTCCTGCAGGAACTCCCAGGCTTTGACCATATCGAGGGTCGGAATGCCTTCGGTGATGCAGACGATGAGATCGATCTCGGCGTCCGCGGCTTCCATGATGGCGTCGGCGGCAAACGGCGGGGGGACAAAAATCACTGTAGCATTGGCGCCGGTCTTATCGACCGCGTCCTGCACGGTGTTGAAAATCGGCCAGCCCTCATGCGTGGTGCCGCCCTTGCCCGGAGTAACTCCACCTACGATTTTGGTTCCGTAAGCGGCGCTCGCCTTGGCGTGAAATGTACCTTCGCGGCCGGTCAGGCCTTGCACAAGCAGGCGCGTATTTTGATCGACTAGGATTGCCATATAATTCCTCGCTTTTAACTGCATTCACCACAGGGGCACAGAGGGTGACAGGGATCCTGCTGAGTATCTATCGCCACTCTGCGCCGCTCATGCTTCCACCTGCGGCTGCGACGACTTTGTCGGCCGCGTCCTTCATAGTTTCTGCGACCGTGAAATTGAATCCAGAATTCATCAGGATTTTCTTGCCTTCGTCCACGTTCGTTCCTTCCAGACGCAGGACGATCGGCAGCTTGATATTGGTTTTGCGCGCGGCCTCGACTACACCGGTGGCCAGCGTGTCGACGCGCAAGATGCCGCCGAAGATGTTGATCAGCACCGCCTTCACGTTTTTATCGCTGAGAAGAATCTCGAAAGCGTGTGCGACCTGCTCGGAACTGGCGCCTCCGCCTACATCAAGAAAGTTGGCGGGCATGCCGCCAGCGTACTTGATGATGTCCATGGTCGCCATTGCCAGGCCGGCGCCGTTGACCATGCAACCGACGTTGCCGTCAAGCTTGATGTAATTCAGGCTGTACTTGGAGGCCTCGACTTCCAGCGGATCTTCTTCGGTGATATCGCGCAGTTCGCGCAGATCGGCGTGCCGGAACAGCGCGTTGTCGTCGAAGTTGATCTTGGCATCGAGCGCGAAAAGCCGCCCGTCCGTCGTCGTGATGAAGGGATTAATCTCGAGCAGCGAGGCGTCGGTATCGAGGAATGCCTTGTAGAGGCTGGTCAGGAACTGCACTGCCGGGTTGATCTGCTTGGCGGTCAGGCCGAGTCTGAAAGCCATCTTGCGCGCCTGGAAGGCTTCGAGCCCCATGCCGGGATCGATGTGCTGCTTCAGGATTGCGTCCGGATTCTTCGCGGCGACTTCTTCGATCTCCATCCCACCGGCGGCCGATGCCATGTATACCGGCTTGCCTTCGGCGCGATCGACCAGAATCCCAAGATAAAGTTCCTTCTCGATGGGCAGCGTTTCTTCAATCAGCAGGCGGCGCACGATGCGGCCCTCAGGGCCGGTCTGATGCGTGACGAGCTTCATGCCGAGCATCTTTCCGGCGAGATCCGCGGCTTCGTCAACCGACTTAGCGATCTTCACGCCGCCGCCTTTGCCGCGGCCCCCGGCATGAATTTGCGCTTTGACCACCACTCCGCTTGAACCGGAGCTCAACAGGTCTTTCGCGACCGACTCCGCTTCTTCGCGCGAGGTAGCCATCGATCCACGTGGAACCGTGACACCATACTTCCTTAAGATTGCCTTTGCCTGATACTCATGAATTTTCATAATGATGACTCTTCCGTAATCACTCGGGAGGACCCAGCTTGCGGCGCGGCATTGCGGGCAGCAAACTTCTGATTTTATAGAACTGGGCGGAGTACGGCAAACGGAGTCGCAAGGTGGACGAGGGTGCAACCTGGAACTTGCGGGAACAATGTTGTGTCATTTCTGCGATCTACACATCAAAATGCGATACATGGAGAAAGCGATGAAGCTGATTTCGCTGAACGTCGCTCGACCGCAGCTGGCCCTCTACAGGGGCACCACGATCAGCACGGGCATTTTCAAGAAGCCGGTCACCGGCCCGATTCCGCTGCGAACGCTGAATCTCGATGGAGACCGTCAGGCCGATCTCGCGGTTCACGGAGGCCCGTACAAAGCCGTCTACGGCTATCCTTCCGAGCACTACGATTTCTGGCGGCACGAATTGTTCGGAGCGACCCTTCCGTGGGGCATGTTCGGCGAGAACTTCACGACAGAAGGACTCAGCGAAAGCGATCTTCACATAGGCGATCGGCTGCAGATCGGCAGCGCCGTTATCATGGTCCGGCAACCGCGAATTCCCTGTTACAAGCTGGCTGTGAAGTTCCACCGCAGTGACATTCTCGCGAGATTTCTGCGCAGCGGCCGCAGCGGATTCTACTTTTCCGTAGAGCAGGAAGGGGTTGTGAGCGCGGGAGACTCATTCGAGTTTCTGAGCAGAGAACCGCAAGCTATCAGCATCGCGGAGATGAACCGGCTTTTTGTGGAAGACAAGTACAATTCCAGCGTACTCGCAAAAGCCATTGCGACTCCGGCATTACCTCAAGACTGGCGCGACTACTTCCAGAAACGACAGTCCGGCGTGACGCCCGAGGAAGTGATCGAGAACTCCGGCGGCGCTGACATTTGAGTACTGGCATCCGGTTAGCATAGCTTACAATCTCGCCTGAACCATGATCCTCGAAGCGCTGCACCGGCTGGCCAATCACAGTGAATCCCTGGCGCGAAGTGAAGCTCGCAGCGTCATGGCGGAGGTGCTTTCGGGAAAGTGTACGGACGCCCAGATTGCGGCTCTGCTCATCGCTCTGCGCATGAAGGGCGAAACGGTGGAGGAGATTGTGGGATTCGCGGAAGCCATCCGCGCCGCCGCTGCGCCTTTGCCGATTGCCCCCGCAGAAGCGCTGGCGGTGACCGGGACTGGCCGCGAGGCGCTGGCGGAAGAATGCGAGAATGACTCCCTGATCGATACCAGCGGCACCGGAGGCGACGCCAGCGGCACCTTCAACATTTCGACAGCCACTGCGCTCGTGACCGCCGGCGCAGGCGTGCGAGTAGCCAAGCACGGGAACCGCAGCATTAGCTCGAAGTGCGGTTCGGCGGACGTCGTTGAGGCACTAGGAATCAACATCCAGATGTCCCCCGAGCGTTCGGCACAATGCCTGCGCGAGATCGGCATCTGCTTTCTTTTTGCCCCCAATCTGCATCCGGCGATGAAGCAAGTCCAGGGAGTGCGCCGCGAATTGAAGATGCGCACCATGTTCAACTTGCTTGGACCGTTGACAAATCCGGCGCGCGCGTCCGGGCAGGTCGTGGGCGTTTATTCCGTCGATCTGGTGGAGAAACTAGCGGATGCGCTCAGCATGCTGGGATTGCGCCGCGCGCTGGTGGTGCACGGACTGGATGGACTCGACGAAATCACGATCACCGGCAAGACGCGTATTGCAGAGGCTCGCGAAGGCTCAGTGAGGAGCTACGAAGTGGAACCGGAGGAATTCGGCATGGAGCCTGCCAAACTGCAGGAGATTGCAGGCGGCGATGCGGCGGAAAATGCGGAAATCATTCGCGCGGT
>JAICJP010000148.1 GCA_025928375.1 Candidatus Sulfotelmatobacter sp. | reverse complement strand
CGCGTATTTCACGATTCAGGGGCAGCCGGTGGTGACAAACTTCAATGTGGATGGGGCGGTTGACTGGCAAAAAGCAAACGGCGCTTTGAAAACTCCTCCGCGATTTTTGTTCCAGGATCAGGGTGGGTTTACTCACGCCATGAGCGACGGCGGCTATTCGTGGGTGATGCCCACAACCCCCGATTACGGTTTGGAATACCTGTCGAGCTTTTACCAGACCGGACTGTCATTTCCTCGAACCGAGACCGTGGGATCCACCTACAAAGGGTTCAATGACGCTTTGGCCGGGTGGGGTTCTGGACGGGCGATTGATCAGCAGTGCGGACAGACATGGCTGCAAACGTTCTCGCAGATCAACAGCACGTACAACTCGGGAAGACAGCTTCCCTACCTGCAACTGGTCACATGGAACGACTACGAGGAAGGTACAGAGTTGGAATCGGGGATTGATAGCTGCTTCTCATTGGACGCGTCTGTGTCCGGGAACACGCTGGAGTGGAGCACCAACGGGAACGAGAACACGGTCGATCACTATGCGGTGTACAGCAGCCAGGATGGGCAGACTGTCACGCCGCTGACCCACACGCAGCCTGGGACGCATTCGGTCGATCTGTGCAGTTTGTCACTGCCACCAGAAAAAACCTCGCTGTATGTGCAGGCGGTAGGTAAGCCGATGCTGGCGAATCGCATGCCGCAGCCGGTGAGCTATACGCCGGCTTGCGGCGGGTCGCACTGAGAGCGGAGAGAGGTACAAGAACAGGGGCAAGGGGGTAGGGATCAGGGGATAGAGATCCTTATTATCTTGCCCCTTCTTCTTTGGTGCGCGTCATACGGGGAAGCAGGATCAGGATGAGTCCGTAGAACACAAATGAAACCACCAGGGATGCGGGATTGCCGAAGCGGAGATCCTCCAACATGAGTTTGAGCGTGCCCAAGGCGACAGCGGCGTAGGCGATCCAGCGAAGTTCGAGATGGCGTCGCCGCGAGGCTAGACCGAGAGCGAGGGCCAGCATACAAATCACCACGGTGCGGATCATCGATAAATGGGAAGCGGCCAGTTCGAGATGGCCTTCGGTGAGACGGACCGTTGCGGCTACACCCCAGCCTGCGATGGTGAATGCCGCAATGCCGGCGGGGAGGAGCCAGAGCAGGCGCCGGCGGCCTTCGTCCACTTCCTTGCGGGATTCGACGGCGTAGCAGAGTCCGGCAGACAACGCCACGGTCCTAGCTTGCCAGTCCGGCGAGGCGGGGACCGTTCCGGCGAGCGAATTCCAGACGTAAATGGGCAGCGAAGATACAGCCGCTGCGCTGGCCAGATAAAACGATGCATGGAGTCCGAGGCTCAGCCTGGCGGTGCGGGTGTACAGGATGGCCGTGAGCAGGGCGGATGCGCAGAGGAAGGAAATTTGAAAGTTGCCGGGCAGAAGCAGAAAGGTTCCAGCGACGAGAAGAGCAGCGGCCCAACTCGCGGAGACACGACGGTTGCGGGTATACGGAGCGGCAGCAAATCGCCACAGGGTTCCCCAGTAGCAGATGGCGGCGAGCAGGAGAAAAAGAAATCCGAGGGCCGGTGCGGCGGCGTTGTGGGATGCGCGCATCATGCCGAACGCAGCCAATGCGAACGATGCTGCCAGCTGGGCGATCTCGAAAACCGAGATGCGATACCCTTGAACGAAGACGCGGAAGGCGACGGCGATGCCATAGATTGCCGGCAGCAGAGCGCACAAGGCGATTAAGGTTGCGGGCGCAACGGCGCGATATCCCTCGGGCACATGCTCCGAAGTCAAAATGTAGACGCATAACCACACCGTGAAATCGGCCGCTATGGCGGGGATGATACGAAACGTCAGCTCATGGCCGAGGGAGACAGTGGTTTCGCATGCGGCGGCAATCGCCAGCAGAGCGAGCGTCAAAGGTACGAGTTCGCGGGTTCCGATGATGAGCGCGATGGCGGTGCTCACGGAGGCGAGAGTGGCGATCCAGGGAATGACTTGCAGTTCATGGCGGGAGGCGAGGACGAGCGTCAGAACCATGAATGCAACCAGGATCGTTGCGCTGGCTGAAGCCGGCAGAGATTGAAAACGCACCGTCGCTTCCCAGAGCATGGGCGAGAGGATGAGAGTGGAGGTGAGGGCGTAGGTTACGCTCGCGAGGCGACTGGCGATGCGAGCACTCCAGATCATCCAGAAACAAGCGTAGAGGATTGCGATAATCAGTACGGGAAGCTTGGCAACAGAGCCGGATTCTGCGAGAGCGCGGAGCAGGAAAGCTCCGGCGAAGCCTAGGACAGCTTTGCCAATGATGGGGAAGGCGCGGGCGGAGGATTCCAGTTCAGACAATCGCCGCCGTGGCGGTGCCGGACGGGCGACAAACGATGCGGACGGGGATTGCGCGCGGGCGATCTCTGGTTGAGGCAAGTGTTTAGGGAGGACAAAAGATTCCAGGTTCGCGATACGCGATTCGAGGTCGCGTAGACGATCGCCGAGTTGTTCGACGACTGACGTGAGGCTGTCGACGGCTTGCGGCATGTGGAGCTCCAGCACGTACCTCGTAGAGAGGCTAGCTAGCTGCGTGCACCGGAATTGCTTCGGAGGCGGAGGTGGACTCCTCGTCCGTCCAGGGCGGCAGGATTTTGACCAGGATCCAGAGAATTATGAAGGGAAGAATCATCAGTATGATTGCGGTAAGCAGGCCTTCTCTGGTGGCAAAACCCATCTTGTAACTGGTGTATCCGAGGAAGCTCTTGGAGAAGAGCTGTCCGCCGATGACGACGTTCCAGCGCATGGCGAAAATTCCAATCACAGTGAGACATCCGGCGACGGCGTAGATGCGCTTGCGTATGGACTCGGTCAAGGAGAACAGTTGGGTGAGGCCGAGCAGGGCGATGGGGGTTACCGTGCCGAGCAGGATCTGGACGATGACTTGCGATGTCCAGAGGCGGGTATGAACCATGAAATCGAGACTGCGGAAGGATTCGTCGGCTTCGTAGATGCGCTGCAACAAGTCGAGCATCTCCAGGCTGAAGTCGATGATGAAGGTGTACATCAGGTATTGCGCGATCTTGTCGAGGCAGCGGATATCGATTTGTTTTCCACGCAGGCGGCTGGAGAGCATGTAGAGCAACATCACCGCGGCGATGCCCGAGACCATGGCGGAGAAGATAAAGACGATGGGCATCAGGGGCGAAGACCACCAGGGATTGGCTTTCACGGAGCCGAAGATGAACCCGACGTAACCGTGCAGCAGAAAAGCGGACGGAATACCGATTAGCGTGATGAAGTAACCGAGGCGCTCGTCGATGCGGAGAGAGCGATCGCTGAGCACATCCGATCCGAGGGTAAGAATTCTGTAGATGAGGCGGGGCAGGCCTTTTGCGGTTTGAGACTTCAGCACGATGTCGCGGCGGTAGTCGAGCCAGATTTCCAGCAGCAGAACGGCCATCAAGTACCAGAGATAGACAAATCCGAACATTGCCATGGCGGAGGAGCGATGCGGGGTGAGGTACATTTCCAGCGACCGCTCGGGGTGGCCCAGGTGCAATTGCAGCGGCAACGGCGCGACGAGCAGGAACGAAAGCGCGGTGAGTAGCGCGAGGCGGTAGGTGGGTTTGACGGCCTGCACACGAAAAACGCGCTCCAGGGAGGCGAGAATGAAAGCGCCGGCGACCAATCCCGTGATGAAGGGATAGAGAACGATGAGTACGCTCCATTGGAGTTCGACCTCGTTGGGATACATGAAGCCTTCGACCGGGATGTGCAACGAGCCTCCTTACCGCGCCAGATTCATCTCACCAAATTATTGATCTCATCGAACCATTCATCTCACCGAACCATCCATGCCGTTGTAGAAAACCTTGGCGCCCGTCGCCATGTGCGGTTTCAGTATCTGCACGGAATGGGTGCGCAGATATTCGTGAATCGGATCCTTGGGATTCTTGAGATCCGCCAGCTGGCGCGCGCCGGTGGGGCAGACTTCGGCGCAGGCCGTGGTCAATCCTTTCGTGATGCGGTGATAGCAGAGCGAGCATTTGTCTGCCGTATTGGTCTTGGGATTGATGAAGCGGCATCCGTAGGGACAGGCCTGCACGCAATACCGGCAACCCAAGCAATAATTCTTGTCCACCAGAACGACACCATCGGGACTCACAAACGTCGCGCCCACGGGACAGACTTGAGTGCATGGGGAATCGGCGCAGTGGTTGCAGAGTTTGGGGACGAAGAAATTCTTGCCGCTCGAATCCTCATTCATTGGAAAGCCTTCTTTGCCACCGTTGGGGGACTCGACCTGAGGACGCTCGATGGCGTAATCGGTGACATGGTAGCGCTCGATCCAGGTGCGGTAATAACCGTCGGGGACATCGTTTTCCTGGGCGCAGGCGCGAACGCAACTGCCGCAACCGATGCACTCGGTTATATCGATCAGCATTCCCCACCAATGTTCGGACGTCTTGTAGTTGGGAGCGCTCTCGGGGGTGCCGGCGCGAACAAATTCCCAGGCGACGGCAGCGGCAGGGAGCAGCACGAGAAGGCGGCGGCGAGTGATGTCCATTATTTTTTTGCTCCCGTCGCCGGTTTGCCCCGGTCTTCGATTTTCGGGCGATGAGGCTGATGGCAGGTATTGCAGGACAGACCGCCGGAGTGATCTGCACTGGCTACCTGGGGGAAAGAGTGGGGTTTGGCAGAGTTGGCCTCGTGGCAGCGGGCGCAAATCACGGTGGTATCGGGCAGGAGCGGCTTGACGGAAGCGGGATCATCGGCGTGCCTAGCTTGCGGGCCGTGGCAAACCTCACAGTGCAGTCCGGCATGCCTGCCTAATTTCTTTTGATCGACTACATCGGTGTGACAGCCTTCGCAGACCTCGTGCCCGGCATGGGCGACCGGGCGGGCTGCCAGTTCAGCGATCGCGTCTCCACGATAGTGGCCGTACTGACCGAAGGATTTGGGAACGACAGCGGCGCGCAAAACCACGAAGGCGACGAGCGCGATCAGCATGACGGCGGCGAGTCGAAGAAGGTGTTCGATGTCCTTGAACAAAAGTCTCACCCTTGGCGTGCGAAAGGCACGTCTGAACAGCAGGCGCTGCGAAAGCGCTATGGTCTTCGATACCGGGAATCGGGCGAGGGAACGATGATTGAGGTCACAGGGGGTAGTGATGGGGGTCACGTGAGGCCTGGACAATGAGCCTCAGTAAGGGGCGGGATTGGCGTCGCGGGGCGCGGCTCGGCTTCGCCATCGCGGGAAGGAGCAGGGGTTCGGATTCTGGTTGTCGCTTCATGCCAAAGGGCTTGCAGTTGTGAGAAGAAAACCGCTGCCGAGTTTCACTCGGCGAGGAAGGCCGATGGCGGCCGTGGCTGCCCTATTTGTAATCCGGGAGAGATAACGGGAAAGTAGTGAGCCGAAGGGGAGTGGCGGTTGCGCCGGGTACATGGGCACGCACTATTGAAGCCCATATATTTATTGGGGAGCGCCGAGGTGGTAGTAGAATGCCGGGGAGTTAGATCTCCGCTGGCCTGAGGGGGCTAAACAAATGGCTATCCAATTCTTGTTGTACCTGATGACCATCCTGTTGTTTCTGATTTTCTGGGAGTTGAGCAAGATACACAGCCGCATCAAGAAAGCTATGACAAACCCGGTAGGCGAGCCGGTGATCAAGGCCAAGGAAGCAGTGAAGGTGTGACGCTGATGCGGTTTGTGCAGGTTTAGTCCGTTCGTCGGGTGATTTCCCGCTGAACTATTGAAGTCCCCTCTCTATCCTGGCCGGGTTCTAAGCCCCGGCTCTCCCTGAAAACCCAGCGCAATTTCAAGCAGGCAAGGACACGAAGCATGAGGAAGGACTTTGTGTGTCTAGCATAGCAAGGAGTGCAGAGGACGGGTGCGGTCAGGCGTTGGCCTGCAGAAGCTTAGGCTGCGGGGCACAAGCATGCGTGACCTTCGTAATCGGGGCTGGGCGTTACCAGATTGCTGCGGTAGGAGGCGGCTCCTAGAATCGGAGCAGGGTTCACTCCGCCCGGAAATCGCATGCCTGAGATTACACGACGACTGGATCGAGCCGAAATTGGAAGGCGCGTGGAACGTGCGGAGAAACTCCTGCAAAAGGGGAAGACCGCGGACGCGTTGGAAGAATACCTGCTGGTCTTGCGCGATGATCCGGACAATGATGTCGTGCGGCAGCTCTCGGCCGACCTTTGCCTATCCCTGAATCGGAATACGGAAGCGGTAAAGCTGTTGGGGGATCTATTCGAGCGGCAGGTGACGGCGGGAGACGCGACGCGGGCCAGCCTGAGCTATAAGAAGCTGGCGCGGCATGGGAATCCGACTTGGCAGCAGAAATTTCGTTTTGGGCAACTGCTCGAAGGCAATAACAAGAAGCTGGCGGTGGGAACGTATGAATCGGCGCTGGCGGACCTGAGCAAACTGGGGAAGAAGCAGGAAACGGCGGAGATTCTGGACCGCATTGTCGCCCTTGAACCTAGCCAGGCCAATTACGTGCGTGTGGCGGAACTGGCATCGGAACTGGGCAAGGGGAAGTTGGCTGCCGCGGCATTTCAGAAAGTTGCGCAAGCCGTGCTGGGAGAGGGCGGAGACCCCGCCCCGTGGTACGAAAAGGCATATCAGGAAGACTCTTCGAATCCGGAGATCGCGCTGGCGTACGGGCAAAGCTTGCTGGCACAGGGACAGGTAGGAGCGGCGATTTTCATCCTGGAAGCACAGCAGAATGCAGGAATGGCGACGCCGGAGTTCCGCGAGACGTACGCGGATGCGCTGGTTGCGGCAGGCAGGTTTACGGAGGCCGAGCCGCTGGTGTGGCAGCTGTTTGAGGCGAATCCGGGGCGGGTGCAACAAGTGATCGGGCTGATCGGGAGCCTGCTCGATAGTAAAGACGAAGATGCAGGGGTTGCGTTGGCACGGAAGCTGGAACAATTTCAGCGGCGCCGGGGCGAGCGTAGACAGTTCATCGCGATCATGGAAGACATCACGACGTCGCGGGGCGCTTCGTCGCAGATGCTCGAATTTCTGAGCGAACTATATAACGCCTCCAATCGCGAGAACGATTACTGCACGACGCTGCTAAAACTTTTTGATCTATACACCGGCACCGGAGAATTCATGAAATCGGCGGAGTGCCTGGACCGGGCGGCGGAAGTTGATCCTTATGAACCGGGGCATTTGAAGCGTCTGGAACTGCTCAAAGGGAAGATCGACGAGACGCGCTACAAAGCGATCGCGTCGCGCTTCAGCAACGTTACCAAGCCGGCGGAAGAGCCGGCGCAGTCCGAGGAACGTACGCTGGGTGCATCGACGCTGCAGGATTTGATGTTGCAGGCGGAGATCCTGGTGCAGTACGGAATGCGCAACAAGGCAGTGGAGCGGTTGCAGAGAATTCAAGAGTTGTTTCCGCGGGAAGAGGAACGCAACGAGGACCTGCAGAGACTGTATATGTCGGCGGGAGTGACGCCCCGGTATGCAGGGGCCGCGCCAGTGGCGGCAGCATCGCCAGGGTCGGCGCCCGTGCCCGCGCCGGTGGTTCCGGTGGCGGCCGCGCCTGTGCCTGCTCCCGATCCGGCGGCGGATGTGCGCAGCTTCACGCGGGTGGCGGAGATCACGAGGAAGCTTTACAGCCAGGGAACGGCTGCGGCTGTGTTGAGCACGGCTGTCCGGGAGATCGGTTCACACTGGGAGGCGACGCGATGCGTGGCCGCCATGGTGAAGCCGGGCTTGCCGCCCACGGCGCTGGATGAGTTCTGCGCGGAAGGCTACAAGAAGCTCGCGACCCCAGCCTGGGGAGAGTTGGTGGCGTGCCTGCAACACGTGGTGAAAGGACATGAGCCGGTGGCGATTCAGGATGCTGCGCGGGCGAGTGAGTTGCAGGCCGCGAGAAAAGTTGTGGGGGAGACAGGAGCTTCGACGGTGCTCGCCGTTCCGCTCAGCGATGGAGAAGAGACGGTTGGCATTCTCATGCTGCTGCACAATCGCGGCCGCGTGTGGCAGCAGGCTGACATGGTCGTGCTGAAGACAGTGGCGGATCAAATGGTCATCGCGCTGAATAATGCGGGATTGCGGCGGCTGGTAAAGAATCTGTCGGTGACGGATGAGAAATCCGGACTGCTGAAGCGGGCGTCGTATATCGATCTGCTGCTGGCCGAGAGCAAGAGGGCAATTCAGAACGCATCATCGCTCTCGGTCGTGTTGATGCAGTTTGGCAAGCGGGCGGAGCTGATCAAAGAATACGGCGACGCCGGAGTTCAGGCTGTGATGGAACGCGCAGGACAGCTGATTGCGGCGAATATCCGGTCCAACGATTTGGCGTTTCGCTACGATACGTCGAGCATTGCAATTCTGCTGGGGGAGACGGGCGAGAAAGAGGCGATGCTGGCAATCGAGAAGCTGCGAAAGATTATTGGGGACGTTCGGTTTGGGGCGAAAGATGGAGGGGGGCCGCAGCGAGCGGCGGCTCAGTTCTGCGCGGGGGTGGCGGAAGCGGTGATCCGGGCGGAATACGATCCCATCGATGTAGTAACCGAGATTATCAATCGGGTCGAGCACGCGCTGTCGCAAGCGGTGGCGCAAGGGCCGGCGAAAGTAGTCGCGCTGGGCCCGGCGGCTTTGGCGGCGGGAGCGGTAGCGTAAGTATTGTGTTCCCCTGTAATTCTGTTTCCTTTTCCTATCCCAACAAGTAGCTGAGATAAAGGTGCACAAAGTCTGGGCAATGGGCGCTCCTGGGCGTCTGTGGTGAATTCCTTTCTGCGCTGCTAGACTAAAACGTTTGCGAAATGACTCCAGCCGGGTCCGACGGAGTTCTGCGAGATCATCATGTTAAAAGCCGGGGATATTGCAATTGTCAATGGGGCGCGCACGCCTTTTGGAAGGTATTGCGGGAAGCTCAAGGACTTCACGGCCCAGGAATTGGGGGCGGTTGCGGCGAAGGGTGCGATGGAGCGCTCGGGGGTTGATCCCAAGGAGTTCGATCATGTGGTGTTCGGCAACGCGCAGCAGACTTCGGGCGACGCGCTGTACGGGGCGCGGCACGTAGGATTGCGGGCTGGGATTCCGATTGAGGTGCCGGCGCTGACGGTGAACCGGCTGTGCGGGTCGGGGATGCAGTCGATTGTGAGCGCGGCGCAGATGATCCAGACCGACGAGGCGAAGGTTGTGCTGGCGGGCGGGATGGAGGCCATGTCGCAGGCTCCGTTTGTGATTCGCGGGCGGGATGGTTTTACTCTCGCGCCGGGCGGGAAGCTGGAAGATTCGCTCATGGTGGCGCTGCTGGATTCCTATTGCGGATCTTACATGGCGAATACCGCCGAATTGTACGGCTCGCAACAGGGGATTACGCGCGAGATGCAGGATGAGTTTGCGTTGCGTTCGCAAAAGTGCGCGGATGATGCGTACAAGGCGGGACGTCTGCAGGAAGAGTTAGTGCCGGTGCCGCTGCGGAATCATAAGGGCGAGCCCACGGGGGAGTCGCTGACGGAGGATGATCACCGGCGTCCGCAGACTACGATGGAAGGGCTGGCGAAATTGAAGCCGGCATTTGGGAAGAACGGGACAGTGACGGCCGGGAACGCCAGCGGAATTGTCGATGGTGCGGCGGCGGTGGTGATGATGTCGCTGGACGAGGCGCGCAAGCGCAATCTGGTGCCGCTGGGGAGAATTGTCAGCTGGGGATACGCGGGAGTCGAGCCCAAAGTGATGGGACGTGGTCCGGTGCCGGCATCGCAGATTGCGCTGCAGAAGGCGGGAATGTCTCTGGAGTATATGGATCTGATTGAAGTCAATGAGGCGTTCGCGGCGCAGTATTTGGCGGTTGAGAAGGAATTGGGATTGGATCGCGAGAAGGTGAATGTGAATGGCGGAGCCATTGCGTTGGGGCATCCGCTGGGGGCTACCGGGACTCGGCTGGTGCTTACTTTGCTTTATGAACTGCGGCGGCGCAAAAAGAAGTATGGGTTGGCTACGGCTTGCATCGGCGGCGGGCAGGGGATCGCGATGGTGGTGGAGAGCTTGATTAATTTTTAGCCAAGGATTGGCACGGATTCTCATGGATTAAAGAAGCGTTGATCGGATGTCTCGTTTATCAGACGCTTTGCTCCGGACGACCGAGTCGTCGTGGAAGGAAGCAATTATGGAGATTAAGAAAGTTGGAGTTCTCGGGTGCGGGTTGATGGGATCTGGGATTG
>JAICJP010000120.1 GCA_025928375.1 Candidatus Sulfotelmatobacter sp. | reverse complement strand
CTTGGCGGCGGCGCCGATGCGCACGATCCACAGCGAGCGGAACTGGCGCTTGCGCTGCTTGCGTCCGGAATAAGCAAACTTCAGACCGCGTTCGACGGACTCTTTGGCCGAGCGGTACAGCTTGGATTTTGTGAGGAAATAACCGCTTGCGCGGTCTAATATCTTTTTGCGTTTCTGGCGGCGTTTGGTTCCGCGCTTTACACGAGGCATGGTGTTCTCCTTTTTTGTTTCGTTTGCTGGCGGCTGGAGGTAAGGAAGGCCTGACGGCCTTTAGCCTCTTCACACGCCTGTCAGCGGCCAGGCACTCCGGCCACCGATCATTGGTACGGCTCACTGATACGGGATCATCCGCAATACCTTGGCCAAATCTCCGTCACTCACCAAGGCTGATTTTCCCAGCTTACGTTTGTTTTTCTTATCTTTGGACGTAAGGATGTGACGCAGTTTCGCGTGTCCCCGCTTCACCTTTCCCGACGCCGTTTTCTTGAAGCGCTTGGCAGCGCCTTTGTGCGTTTTCAATTTCGGCATATATCCTCAAAAAAAAGCTTCTAGCTTCTAGCTTCCAGCTCTTAGCTTCTGGCTAAGAAGACAAAATCGGCACAGGCATTTTCCCAGTGGCGTAATGCCAGGTGCTGCAGCAACTCTTGCGATGAACTTGTGATCCGTCGCCGCTTATGACGCGGGCTTCGCGACCTGGGCCGCCGGAGCAGGAGCTGCTTGGCTGGGCGCGCTTCGTGCGGCCGCGGCCTTTTGCTTCTCCTTTTCGCGTTCCTTGTCCGACTTCTTCGGCGCCAGGATCGCGTGCAGCGTGTTGCCCTCTTGTCGAGGACGGAACTCCACGATGCTTTCCGGTTCCACGTCCTTGATGAGCCGTTCCAGGATCTGGCGTCCCAGGCTGGTGCGGGTCATTTCGCGGCCGCGGAAAAAGATCGTCGCTTTTACTTTGTCGCCCTCACCCAGGAAGCGCAGAACGTGGTTCTTTTTGGTCTCGTAATCGTGGTCGTCCACATTGATGCGGAACTTGACCTCTTTTACGGTGATCGTCTTCTGATGCTTCTTGGCTTCGCGCTCTTTCTTTTCCTGCTGGTAAAGAAACTTCCCGTAATCCATGATGCGGCAAACGGGAGGCTGCGCGGTGGGCGAAATCTCAACCAGGTCTAAGTTCTTTTCGCGGGCTTTCCGGATCGCTTCGTAGGGAGGCATAATCCCGAGTTGCTGCCCCTCATCATCAATCACGCGTACTTCGCGTGCTCGAATGCGATCGTTCATGCGGATAAAACGTTTATCGATACAGTCCTCCGATGCGCTAAGCGACTGAGAATAAAGAATTATAGCACGCGCGATGCGCGCGACTTCAACCGTGAAAGTGGGTGCGCGAGGACAACTCGATCCCATTGTCGTGTGACTTCCTTATAATAGCGGATTCCCATGCCAACCTTCGCACCGGTAGACGAACAGCTGACGTATCTGAAAAAGGGCGCGGCAGAGATTATCCGCGAGAGCGACTTGCGCGCAAAGCTGGAGAGGTCGCGTGCCACGGGCAAACCGCTGCGGGTGAAGCTCGGCATGGACCCGACCGCTCCAGACCTGCACCTGGGACACACCGTTGTGCTGCGCAAATTGAAGCACTTTCAGGATCTGGGGCACACGGCGATTTTTCTGATTGGCGACTTCACCGGCATGATTGGCGACCCTACGGGACGGTCGGTGACGCGGCCTCCACTCAGCCGCGAGCAGATCGAGCAGAATGCGGAAACGTATAAAGAGCAGGTGTTCAAGATTCTCGATCCGACGAAGACGGCGATCGATTTCAACCGCCGCTGGATGGGGGCTCTGACCGCCGACGATTTCGTGCGGCTGATGGCGAAGTACACGGTTTCACAGTTGCTGGAGCGTGAGGATTTCCATAAGCGCTTTCACGAGGAGAAACCGATCTCGGTGCATGAACTGCTGTATCCGCTGGTGCAGGGGTATGACTCGGTCGCGTTGGAGGCCGACGTCGAACTCGGGGGAACCGATCAGAAGTTTAATTTGCTGGTGGGGCGGGAGTTGCAGCGTGCTTACGGGCAAGAGTCGCAGGTGGTGCTCACCACGCCGATTCTGGAGGGACTCGATGGCGTGCAGAAGATGTCGAAGTCGCTGGGGAACGCGATTGGGATTCATGAGCCTCCGCTGGAGATGTACGGGAAGATCATGAGCATCTCGGACGAGATGATGTGGCGCTATTACGAACTGTTGACGGATGTGCAGGTGTCCGATATCGAGAAGATGCGGCGCGAGGCGCATCCCATGCAGGCGAAGAAGGATCTGGCGCGTAGGATTGTGGCGGATTTTCATTCGGAGGAGGCGGCGGCACAGGCGGGGGAGGATTGGGCGAAGCAGTTTCAGAAAGATGAAGTGCCGGTAGAGGTGGAGGAGATTGCGGTCAGCCTTGCCGAGATCGGTGGAGCCCGGGACGAGCAAGGAAGAGTAGTTCTCCGCGTGGATCGGCTGCTTGTGAGGTGCGGGTTGGCCGAGTCAACGACAGACGCGGCGCGCAAGATCAAGCAGGGCTCAGTGCGCCTTGAAAATGTGGTGCACAAGGAGCCGCGGATCGCGCTGAACGGCTCGCTGTCGGCACGGCTGTTGTTGCGGGTTGGGAAACAGTTGAAAGTTGCAGTGATTCGTGAGTGAGCAAGATCCGCCGAGGACCGTGAGGCCGAGGGTTCGTGTGCTACTCTCATCCCGCGCATGCGGGCTGCGGCCATTCTCGGATTGGGGTGCTCTCCTGGGGACCTTCGACCGTTTCAAACGGACAGCGGCATTGAATGGCGCATGGGGGTGCCTGCGCGCGCTGACGACGTCGACATCATCCTGCTGTTCGGGGGTGATGGGACCATTCACCGGCATCTTGGGGCGCTGGTCAATCTGGGATCGCCGGTGCTGGTTGTGCCTGCGGGAAGCGGGAACGATTTTGCCTGCTCTTTAGGATTACGTCGGGTTCGGGATTCAGTAGCGGCGTGGGGACAATTCTGTCGGGGCGCAAGGAATGTGCGCACGATCGATTTGGGGCTCATTACTCCACCAAGCGAGGCGGCCTCGAGTGGCACTTACTTCTGCTGTGTGGCGGGAGTGGGGCTCGATGGAGAGGTTGCGCGGCGTGCGAACCAATTGCCGCGATGGCTGCGGGGACATGGCGGGTACGCCCTCAGCATGCTTCCTACGATTTTCAGTTTTGAGCCGTCGCCGGTGAAGATTTCCGTGCCGATGGGGCAAAGTTCGGGATGGATCGTTCGCAGCCATCAAGCGACTTTGGTTGCATCATTTGCGAATAGTCCCCTATATGGCGGGGGGATGAAAGTCGCACCGCGCGCCAAAATGGATGATGGACTGCTCGATGTGTGCATTGTTGCAGCAGTCAGTCCATTGAGGCTGTTGCGGCTGTTTCCTAGTGTGTATGCCGGGCGGCATCTGGGGGTTCGCGAGGTCGAGTATTTTCAGGCGGAGCGGGTGCGAGTGGAGACTGAGGAGCCGCAGGATGTTTATGCGGACGGGGAGTTTGTTTGCCGGACGCCGGTTGAGGTGTCTGTTGAACGCGGTGCTCTCAACGCTGTGACGCTTGCCTAAGCTATCGAGCTTCGCTCGACTGGACGGCCGGCGGCTTGTCCCTACATGCTTCCTGGACAGCTTGAGGGCCCGCCCCTACTTATAAAGGCTGGTGCTACACTCTCCTACATGCCTGAGGGACGTTCGCGCACGCTGCTTTGGATTTTGATTGGCGGAGGAGCGTTTTTTTTGTTTGTGCTCGCCGTCTTTACCCTCGTGTATCTCACCATGCACGCCGGGACCGGGGAAGCCGGTATCGGCGGTTTCGGGGACCGCATTGGGGTGGTTGATCTGGATGGCGTCATTCTTTCGCCCCAGCCCGTGGTCGGGCAGCTCAAGAAATTCGGCGATGATTCTTCCATCAAGGCAATCATCCTGCACGTGAATTCTCCCGGGGGCGGCGTGGCTGCTTCGGAAGAAATTTATCGCGAAGTGAAGCGAATTCGCAGCGAGAAGAAAAAGAAGATTGTGGCTTCGATTGAGACGGTAGGGGCAAGCGGCGCCTTCTACGTGTCTTCGGCTTGCGACAAGATTTATGCCGACCAGGGCAGCATCGTGGGCTCCATTGGCGTGATCGCACAGTGGGTAAATTACGGCGATCTGCTGAAATGGGCCAAGCTGAAAGATGTTGTGATCAAGACCGGGGAATTCAAGGATACGGGCAATCCGGCGCGCGATCTGACCTCCGCGGAGCAGGCTTACATGCAGGGGCTGATCGATAACATGTTTGGGCAGTTCATTAAAGCCGTGGCAGATGGGCGCGGGCTGAAGTACGAGGATGTTAAATCAATTGCCAATGGGAAGGTTTGGACCGGTGAGCAGGCCCAGGGAATGAAGCTCATCGATAATGTAGGCGATTTCGAGACTGCGGTGGCCGACACCGCCAAGTCCGTCGGGATCCATGGCGAACCGACGCTGGTGCGTCCGGAAAAGGATCGCCGTACTTTGATGGACCTGCTGCTGGGCGACGTCTCGCAGTATCTGCCCAGCACCGAGAAGATGCTGGAGCAGCACGTCGGGTTCTATTACCTCTGGAAGTGAGCGCTTCTGCTGCCGGGATTCCCAGGAACGGGTTCCCAGAAACGCAACTTGCATCCAAAGCCTGAAATTTGAGAGAGTTATGGATGCTGGCCTGAAGCACCGGGGTTCCGGTGCGGGATATTCGCTAAAAACCAGAGCTTGGGGGCAGAGAGGGCGTTATGACCAAAGCCGACCTGATCGATGAAGTCTCGCGTTTGGCGGAACTTACGCGCAAAGACAGTGAAGTGATTGTGGAGACGATCTTTGATAGCGTGGTGCGCTCGCTGCGGGCGGGCGACAAGATTGAGATCCGCGGCTTTGGCAGTTTCCGCACTCGTCAGCGACGGCCCCGCGTGGGACGCAATCCCAAGACGGGCGAGCGCGTTGAGGTTCCCGCCAAGAAGATTCCGTTCTTCAAGCCCAGCAAAGAGTTGAAGGATCTGGTCAACGAGGGTACGGCTAGCTCGACCCCTGCTGCTAGCGCTCCGCCTCCGGCTACTCCACCTACGGCGTAAGGCAGCAGATGGCGGCCGTCCCCACATTGCACCTGGACAGCCTGAGAGGCTGTCCCTACGCAAACTCTTCTACTACTTCTTCAAATACAGATCTGCGAGTTTGAGGGCTTGTTGCTCGGGATCTTTGTCTGTGCGATTCGCTAGCACGATTACTGTTAGGTTATCGTCGGGAAAACGTTGGATTGTGGTCAGGAACCCGATCGTCTCTCCGTTATGTGACATTCGCTTATGGCCTTGGTAGGGATCCAGAAACCATCCGAAGCCGTAGCTGACAGGCTTGCCATTGGGCAATTTCGCGGGATGGGCCGCGGGCTGCACCGGGGTCAATGCGGGTTGCATTTCGGCGTCAGTCAGCAGTGTGTGATTGCGAAGGGCGCGGTCCCATTTGGCGAGATCGTCAATCGAGGAGTAGATTCCGCCATCGCCCAGAACTGCTGAGGTCGGGCTTTGATCGGTTTCGCGCCAGCCGTCTTTGTCTTTCGTGTGGCCGTAGGCCCGGTGCGGGACTTCGTTCTTTCCCTTCTGGTAGGCGAAAGTGTTGTTCATCTTCAGGGGCGCGAAGATGCGATCCTGCAGAAACTGGCCGAAGGGTTTCCCTGACACTTTCTCGATCACCATCGCCAGCACGGCGTACCCGGAGTTGCTGTATTGCCATTCGGAGCCGGGCGGGAATTTTCCGCTGCTCTGCTGCTCCAGCAATTGCAAAACACCCGCGTCTAGGATCTGCGGAATGTTGCCTTCGGGAGTGTTGGGATACTTCGCCATCAGCAGGTCTTCGTAGTCGGGCAGGCCAGAAGTGTGGTTAAGCAGATTGCGGATGGTGATGGCTTTTCCGTAGGCGGGGAATTCGGGAAAGATGTCGGTGAGGCGGTCGTCGTAACGCACCTTGCCATCATGGACCAGCAGCATGATGCAGGTGGCGGTGAACTGCTTGGTAAAAGAGGCCAGCCGAAAGTTGGTGTTGGGTTCGATCGGATGCCGGGTGCGCAGATCGGTGACACCGTATCCCCGGCGAAAAACCACGTGTTCATGGCGAATGACGAGCACGGCGGCACCGGGAGCGTTGCTCGACTTCAGCGAAGCAAAAACTTCGTCGATCTGTGTGGACGAAACTTGGGCCGAACAGAAAGCGCTGAGAATCAGCACTGTGAACAGCGCGGTAATCCCGAATCTTGTAGGCAAGGCCTCACTCGCTGGCGGGCTTGGCTCCGGGCAGGCGGCTCTTTAAGAACTTAATCTGCCCGTTGTGGTTGGACTCGTGTTCACAGACATGGAACCACTTGCAGTAATTGTTGGTGGGACCCCAGCCCCAGTCTTTGTCGACGGTCATCAGCCAGTTGTCGTCACGTTTGCGAAATTCGGCGAGTGTTTGCTCGCGAGTCTCGTTGAGGATATTGAGGTAGTAATCCAGGTCGTGGCCGATGATGCCCTTGCGGGCAGGTTCACCGAGTTCCATGGGCATGCCCCACTTCTCTTTAAACGACTCAGGCAGATCTTTCAGCGCGACGTTTTGGAACGTGTGCACATGGTAGAGGCGATCGGTCGCCGCAAGATGCAGCAGCAGCGCGCCAATCCGGTTGGCCTTGTCATCGAGCAGGAAATCGAGATCCTTCTGCGTCATACCCTTGACTGGCATGAGCACCACGTGACGCATCCAGTTCATCATCGACACCAGGGTGCCAATCTGTGGCGAGTAGCCCTTCTTGGGACCGACGACGTTGACGTCGGAAATCTCGGATTCGACCGAGAAGGCGAATTCAGGCACAAAGGTTGCGCCAGCAACTGCCGTGCTGAGCGCGACTGTGCTGCTGAGGAAACTGCGACGGGTAGGTGCGCATTCGGATGGAAACATGGCTGCACTCCGCTTTGCGGTCGAGAATCACGGGATCGTATCACAAGCGGACCTCAGTCTTAGATCCCAAGAAGCTGGCTAACCAAAACCGTGCTATGCGCGGATTCCCGCCACTCCCATCAGTCGTCCGGTGCGTCCTTTCTCGGCGCGGTAGGAAAACAATAGTTCGGGACGGCAGTTGGTGCAGAGCGGCGAGCTTTCGATGTTTTTCTTCGGCACGCCCGCAGCCAGAAGTTGCTGACGATTCGCTTCCACCAAATCCAGAAGAATTTTTTTCGGAAATTCGCTGTGACCGGGAGCACGGGCGGTGAGAAACAGGAGTGGATACTTTTCCCGGACTGGATCAGACTCCTTCACCTCTTGAAACAGCTTGTCCGCGTAGGCAAATTGCGAGTGAAATTTTGTGCGGACCTCTTCTCCCACCTGGTAGCAGCAGCCCTGAACTCCGGGGCCGATGGCGGCCTTGATATCGCGGGGGCGGGTACCGAAGCAGCGAAACATCTCGCCCACGCCCTTCTCGACAATTCGTTTGAGGGTGCCGCGCCAGCCCGCATGAAAAACTCCGATGGCATGAGTTTTGACGTCCACCAGGATTACGGGAAGGCAATCCGCAGTCTGGATGGCGATGAGCAGGCCGGGAGTACGGGTGATCAGACCATCCCCGATGAGCGGTTCTTTGGGCAACCCATGAATGCAGTGGATGAGGTCGGAATGAATCTGACGCAGGGTAACGATGGGCCAGAGCGCTTGCTTGCGGGCACGCGAGGCTCGCGGCGATGTCGCGCCCAACGCCGTCACGAACGCAGCGCGATTGCGCTCGACGGCCGCGCGTGCATCGTCTTTGGTGAATCCCAGGTTGAGGTCGCCTTTGCGGTAGACGCGGGAATACCCTCCGACGCGCGTGGAGAATCCATGCAGCAGCCAGGAATGCTGGCTCAAGTGGCGTGCACGAAGAATGGTGAGTTTAGTTTTTTCTGGGGCCCGGGTTGGCACGTCTCCATGATAACGGATGGGTGAAGAATCCCATGTCTCGCAAACGGCGAGACATGGCAGCCCGGAAGGCTCAACGCCAAGGCTCGGTTTGCCCGGCTCGCAAGGGCTCCGCTATAGTTTATGCATGTTCGAGAACTTTACCGCGACCGATCGCTGGACCAAAAAACCCGTCCACTGCACTTATCAATCGCAGATTGTTGCCATTTCTACGCGGCATGCCGATGCCGTGGATTACAAGTTTCTGGTGGGCGGGCATAAGGTATGGGTCGCGCTTCCGTGCGTGGCCTGGGTGGAATACAAGAAGCGAACCGGAAAAACCATCACGGACTCGCTGGCGGTTGAGATCGCTGGACATTATCTGAAGACCGCAGTGGAATCGGGCGAAGGACTCGGGCGCGATATGTACACGCTTACGGTGGAAGAGACGCTGAAGCACCTCGACGACGCGGTGAAGGAAATGGAAGCGCAGCCAGCATAACGACCGGCGTCCCCAAAGCGATCTCGTGCGCAGCCGAACTCGAACAAAAACCTGCCGGGCCAAAGGCCGGCGACACGTGGGCATAAATCGACTGCTGAATTCCCGCTAAATCACGACCGCTTCTTTATACTCGCCGAAAACGCGGCGCATGGCATCGGAAATTTCTCCCACGGTTGCGTAAGCTTCGACGGCGCTAACAATGCTGGGCATCAGATTGGCGCCGCCACGGGCGGCCTGTTCCACGCCTTCCAGAGCGGACTTGCATCGACCAGGCTCTCGCTTGGCCCGCAGCGCCCGCACGCGGTTGATCTGTTTCGGTTCCAGGGCGGGATCGATGTGTTGAATCGGAATCGGCTTCTCCTCTTCGATCTCGAAACGGTTCACGCCGACGACAATGGCTTCCTGAGCGTCGACCTGCTGCTGGTATTCATAGGCGGCGTTTTGTATTTCTTGCTGCACGTAGCCGCGCTCGATGGCTTTCAACATTCCGCCGAGGACTTCGATCTTGCCCAGGTACTCGGCTGCGCGCCTTTCAATTTCGCTGGTCAGAGATTCGATGTAATAGGATCCGGCGAGCGGATCAATGGTCTGCGGCGCGCCGGATTCGTAGGCGATGATCTGCTGGGTGCGCAAGGCGATGCGGGCCGCCTGCTCGGTGGGCAAAGCCAGAGCTTCGTCAAAAGAGTTGGTGTGCAGCGATTGCGTACCGCCCAGCACCGCTGCCAGTGCCTGGATGGCGGTGCGCACGATGTTATTTTCCGGTTGCTGCGCGGTAAGCGTGGAGCCTGCGGTTTGGGTGTGGAAACGGAGCATCCAGGAGCGCGGATTCTTCGCCTTGAAATGCTCGCGCATAATCCGCGCCCACATGCGGCGGGCGGCGCGGAACTTGGCCACTTCCTCCAGAAAATTGCTGTGGGCATTGAAGAAAAAAGAAAGCCGCGGCGCGAATTTATCCACGTCGAGCCCGGCTTTGACGGCGGCCTCGACGTAAGCCATACCGTTGCCAAGCGTGAACGCGACTTCCTGAACCGCGCTCGATCCCGCTTCGCGCATGTGATACCCGGAAATCGAAATTGTGTTCCAGTCCGGGACGTTGTCATTGGCCCAGGCAAACATATCCGTGATGACGCGCATGGCCTGATGCGGCGGATAGATGTAAGTTCCGCGCGCGATGTATTCCTTCAGGACATCGTTCTGCACCGTGCCCGAAAGCTTGCGAATATCGGCGCCTTTCCGCCTCGCGACCGCGACGTACAAAGCCAGCAGGATCGACGCGGTCGCATTGATGGTCATCGAGGTGGAAATCTTGGTCAGGTCGATGCCGTCGAACAGGCGCTCCATGTCTTCAATGGAGTCGATGGCAACGCCCACTTTGCCGACTTCGCCTGCGGCGAGCGGATGGTCGGAATCGAGACCGATCTGCGTGGGTAGATCAAAGGCCACGGAGAGGCCCGTGGTCCCATTCGCGAGAAGATATTTGTAGCGCTTGTTGGATTCTTCGGCGTCGCCCATGCCGGCGTACTGGCGCATGGTCCAGAGGCGCCCGCGGTACATGGTGGCCTGCACGCCGCGGGTGAAGGGATATTCGGCGGGGTAGCCAACTTCGTTTTCGTAGTCGAGTCCTTTGAGATCGGCTGGAGTATAGAGGGGCTTTACGGGAATGTGGGAGGAAGTCTCGATCTCCCTCTGAGGCGCGGGAGCAGTCTTCACATCTTGGGCCATGGAATCACCTGACGGCATTCATGCCAGCCTGGTCGAGGCGGAAAAGGCAGCTTAGGAGCGCTGCTTCTTTTTTCGAACCCTCCAGAACGAACTCACTCCGAACCAGGCAAAGGTCACAGCAAAACAAATGGTGACGGCCACGCGGCCAGCTCCGACTTGTCCGGCGTGGTATTTGCCGAATTCTTTGACACTGGCGCTGGTGAAGCTGAGGGCCATCACCAGGAAGATGACTCCCACCATCTCCAGCCACAACTGGTGCAGCACATTTCCAAATGAGCGGGCGGTGGCGCGAGCGGCTTTGGCGAAGGCGCTCAGCGTGCGATTGCGGCCTGCCTGCTGTCCCGCTACGCGGGCGACCACGGCCATTTTGCGCCAGGTGGATACTTTGACCACGATCTCGATTTTAACAGCCTGCGGGGATACAATGGCGCAACTCTGCCGGGCTTCGCCCGGCCCGACAGCCGAGGGCGGCTGTCGCTACATAAACCTTTGCGCCTGCAGCGCGGCGGTGACGTTGCACAAACCTTCTTGCTGATGGGGCATCTAACTATGGAGAAAGGCACCATGCAGAGTTCTGCACCTGACCTCGATCAACTGAAATCCCGCATGAAAGCTACCTGGATGGCCGGCGACTTCGGCCGGATCGCGAACTTTACTGCCCAAGAGGGAGGAAATTTCGTGGGGCGACTCGGCATCACGGCTGGATCAAAAGTGCTGGATGTAGCCTGCGGCACTGGGAATACGGCGATTCCAGCTGCTCGCGCCGGAGCGGACGTGACCGGCGTCGATATTGCGACGAACCTGCTGGAACAAGCCAGACAGCGCGCTGCCGCCGAGAACCTGAGCATGCGCTTCCAGGAGGGCGACGCCGAGAATCTTCCCTTTGCGGATCATTCCTTCGACGTGGTGGTGACGATGTTTGGAGCCATGTTCGCGCCTCGTCCGGAGAAGGTGGCTGCGGAGTTGATGCGGGTTTGCCGGCCGGGAGGGATGGTGGCGATGGCGAATTGGACTCCGGAGGGCTTCGTCGGGAAGAATTTCGCTATTACCGCCAAAGCGGTCCCGCCTCCTCCGGTTCCTCCTCCCGTGCTGTGGGGTGACGAGGCGGTGGTGCGCCAACGCTTTGGATCGAAGGCGAAGGAGATCAGTTGTATCCGGCAGAATTTCAAGTTCCTGTTTCCCTTTCCGCCGAAGGAAGTGGTGGAGTTTTTCCGGCAGTATTTTGGGCCGACACAGATGACGTTCGCGCGGCTGGATGAATCCGGCCAGGCGGCCCTCGCCGCACAACTCGAGGCGCTCTATCACGAACACAACGTTTCGCGGAACGGCGGCACTGAAGTGGAAGGCGAATATCTGGATGTGCGCGCGATTCGCGCCTAGTACGCGATCGTGGTAACTTGGTTTTAAGAGGGGGACTCAGTGGATCCACAACTCAAGCAGCTGATGAAGGAGCTTGGCGACGCCATCAACGAATCTTTGTCGGACTCCGAGCAGATCTCTGAAGTCGTCTCCCGAATTAAAGAGGGTGGCTACGATATCTTCCTGGT
>JAICJP010000110.1 GCA_025928375.1 Candidatus Sulfotelmatobacter sp. | reverse complement strand
GGCGGTGGTGCTCTGCCATCCGTGGATAGTCACGAGTCCGCCGACTGCATCGAGGGCGAATACGAGGCGGCTCGACCCGACTTCCGTGGCCAGCTTCTCGGCAGATTCCGCGCTCAAGTTGCCATCCTGAAACAATGCGGAGCCTACGATCACCCGGCGTGCACCTGACTCGAGGGCCGCTTTCGCCGCGTCCAAGGAGCGAATGCCGCCGCCCACCTGGCACGGCAGGCGCTTCGCAATTTCGCGTACCAAGGCAAAGTTGTTGCCGCGGCCCATCGCTGCATCCAGATCGATTAACTGCACCAGCGGATACTTCAAGAAACGGACAATCCACTCTTCGAAGTTGTCGAATTCCAACGCCTTCTTTTTGCCTTGAACTAATTGAACGATCTTGCCGCCCATGAGATCAATCGAGGGAATCAGCACGGCCACCTCATGGGGATGGAATACCGGACGAGCTCTTGCTTCAGCTCGGCGAGTTGGTTGTAGCCGTAATGGAAAATCGAGGCAGCCAGAGCGGCGTCGGCGTGGCCGGCACGGAACACCTGTACGAAATCCGCGGCTCCGCCCGCGCCCCCCGACGCGATCACCGGGATTCGCACTGCGTCCGCTACCGCACTGGTCAGTTCGCAATCGAACCCGCTTCCGGTTCCGTCGCGGTCCATCGACGTAAGGAGGATTTCACCTGCGCCCCGGGACTCCGCTTCCCTCGCCCACTCGACCGCATTTCTGCCCGAGGGCATTCTGCCTCCGCTGGTAAAGGCTTCCCAGCGTTGTCCAGTTTCAGAGCGCTTGGCATCGATGGCCACAACTACCGCCTGCGAGCCAAAGCGCTCGGCGATACAAGTAATAAGTGAGGGGTCTGTCAAGGCCGCGGAATTGATGCTGACCTTGTCCGCGCCCGCATCGAAGACGTCGGCTGCATCGCTCAGAGTGCGAATGCCTCCTCCTACGGTGAAGGGAATAAATAGCTGCCTTGCCGTCCGGCGAACGGTGTCGAGCAGCGTCGCTCTGCGTTCGTGAGTTGCCGAAATGTCCAGCAGCACGATCTCATCGGCGCCGGATTCGCTGTGCGCCCTGGCCAACTGGGCTGGATCACCGGCATCGCGCAAATTTTCAAACTTCACGCCTTTGACCACGCGGCCAGCGTCCACATCGAGGCAAGCGATAATGCGTTTGGTTAACATTCAGAGTGCACAGAAATTGGCTAACACCTTGAGGCCTGTCTCGCCTGATTTTTCCGGATGAAATTGAACTCCGAACAAGTGCTCGCGCTCCACGGCCGCGGAGAAGGTCGCTCCATAACTGCAGCAGGCAACGGTTGCGTCACCAACAGGACATCGGAAGGAATGAGTGAAGTACACGAAATTGGAAGATTCGATTCCGCGAAACAAACGCGAGGCAGAATCGATCTGCAACGAGTTCCAGCCCACGTGCGGCGATTTGACCTCCGCCGGGAATCGGTCGCAGCAGCCGGGCAAGATTCCCAAGCCCGCCGTCGCGGGAGACTCAGCGCTACCCTGATAGAGCCACTGCATTCCCACGCAGATGCCCAAGAACGGGGTTCCTCGTTCGAGTGCATCCATAATGGCTTTCTGCAGGCCCAAACGGTTAAGGCTGGCAGTCGAGGCGAAGTGACCGACGCCCGGAAGCATGATCTTCGACGCGCGGGAAACCTGGCCGGGATCGGAGCTGATCACATTCTCTTGTTCAAGCGAATCGAGTGCCCTCTGGACGGAGCGAAGATTGCCTGCGCCGTAATCAACAATGGCGATCATCAGAGGACTCCCTTGGTGGATGGAAGAAGGCGTTTCATTCTCTGATCACGCCAGCAGGCGGCGCGCAGCGCGCGCGCAAATGCCTTGAATAGGGCCTCGATCTTATGGTGACTGGACCGCCCGTAGAGAACGCGGGCATGCACGTTCGCCTTCGCTCCCCGGGCGAAGCCCTCAAAAAAATCGTCCACCAACTCTGCTTGCAGATCTCCGACCAGGCGCGTTGTCACTTTCGTATCCACCACAGCGGCGGTTCGCCCACAGAAATCCACTGCGGCCATGCCCATAGTTTCGTCCATGGGCATCAGGAAATATCCGGCTCGCAGAATGCCGCGTTTGCTGCCCAGAGCCTTATCGAAGGCCTGGCCAAGTACGATGCCCACGTCCTCGACCGTGTGGTGCTGGTCGACATGCAGATCGCCGTTGGCCTTGAGCTTCAAATCGAATCCGCCATGATGGGCAAACAACTCCAGCATGTGGTCGAAGAAACCTATGCCGGTGGACACCTCATAGCGGCCGTGTCCCTCGATGGTCAAGGACAGCTGAATTTGCGTTTCCTTGCTCACGCGGTGTATGGTCCCCTTCCTCATCGGCGCCAGGCTCCTTGCGTACCGGCAAGTTGATCAAGAGCTAGTGTTTGCAGCAATCGAGTGACGTGCTCGCGCCGGCCGATCGTGATGCGGACGCAACCTTCGCAGCCCTCGTCGGCTGACCGGTCGCGGACCAGAATGCCTTCGTCCCGCATCTGCTCTGAGAAGAGCGCAGCATCCGTTTTCGAATGCCCCGCACGCATGAGCACGAAATTACCTCGGCTGGGCCAGAATTGGACACCGCGCTCTTTTAATGCATGTTCCAGCCGCTGCCGACCTTCGAGCACTTCTGCCACATACTCCGCGACGTAGGATTGATCCGCCAGTGCCTCCGGTAAGCAAGCCAGCGCGAGAGCATTCACGTTGTAAGGGGAACTGACCCCGCGCAAAACTCGCATTTGTTCTTCATCGCCGATTAAAACACCCAGCCTCAGACCCGCCATACCATAAGCTTTCGAAAACGTACGTGCCACAAACACATTTGCAGCTTCGCGGCGCCGCTCCAGGATCGTTGTCCCATAGAACTCAAAATAGGCTTCATCGACGAGCAATGCGGCTTGGGGCGCAGCGTGGGCCAAAGCGAGCATTTCATCGTTTGATACGACACTGCCTGTGGGGTTGTTGGGATTGGCGAGGGCAATCAGACGCGTTCGCGATGTGACAGCCTTCATCACCGCTGTAAGCGGGAAGCTGAAATCCTCTGCAGCCCGAACCCGGATCACTTCCCCTCCGGCTGCCTTGGTGTAGATGGCGTACATGGAGTAAGTAGGAACGACAATGATGGCTTCGTCGCCTCGGTCGAGGTAGGTTTGGCAAAGCAAGTGAATCGCTTCGTCTACGCCGTTCGTCAGCAGAACTTCATTGCGTTTCACCTTCAAGAAAGCGGCGGTTATCTCTTCCACCGGCTCACGCTCAGGATATTTCGCAAGGTCCTGGGAACCAAGGCGCTGCAATCGGCGAAGCACGCGGGGCGAGCAGCTGTCGGTGTTCTCATTGAAATCAAGACGCAGTCCCACGCGGCCCGACAGCGGGGGATGGTACGATGGCGTGCTCAGGACGGCCTCTCTGGCCTTAAGCATCGGCGCGCCTCACTCGAATGGAATCGGCGTGGCCCAGTAAACCTTCTGCTGTAGCGAGACACTCAATCGCCGGGGCAATGCTCCGCAAACCACGACGGGAGAGTTTCTGCACTGAAATGATTTTCACAAAATCGAGCACGCTCAAGCCTCCGCGGAACCGGGCTTGTCCCGCTGTGGGCAGTACGTGATTCGGACCAGAAGCGTAGTCGCCGGCTGCCTGAGCAGAATAGTCTCCCACAAAAATGGAACCAGCATTTTGAATGAATGGCGCATATTCCTCATCCACGGTGATGTGTTCCGGAGCCACGCGATTTGCCCACTCACGTGCCTGCGCCTTCGAGGACGCAAGAAAGACGGCGCCCTTCTGCAGCGACGCCTTTGCTGTTGGATTCCCCTGCACCAGGCGTTCCAAGATTTCAACAACAGCGTGCGCCAGCACGCGCGAGGTCGTGATCAAGAACGCGAGCGCGTCCACATCATGCTCGGCTTGGGCAATCAAGTCGGACGCAATGAATTGCGGCTTGCCGCGCTCACTCAGGATCACGGCTTCGGTCGGCCCCGCCAGGAAGTCGATGGCGCAATCAAAGGCAACGAGCCTCTTGGCTGTCGTGACGTAGGCATTTCCGGGACCAACGATTTTTTGCACACGCGGAATACTCTCGGTCCCGTAGGCGAGGGCGGCGATCGCTTGTGCTCCACCAATCCGGTAAAACTCTCGCACGCCGAGCATGGCGGCAACCGCCAACACCTCCCGAGATGGATTGGGGGACACGACTCGAATCTGTTTCACACCCGCGACCTGGGCCGGGATCACCGTCATCAGAACGGTAGAGAGCAATGGATAGCGTCCGCCGGGAATGTAGCAGCCGACCGACTCCAGTGGTTTAACAATTTGGCCGAGAGTAATTCCCGCCCGACTTCGGGTAAACGAGCGCGGCTTCTGCAGTTCACAAAAGCGGCGAATGTTCTCAGCCGATTCCCTAATCGACGCACGCAGAGGAGCAGTCAACCTTCGCTGGGCAGCGGCGAGTTCGTGCTTCGAGATCTTTATGGGCTCCTGAGGGGACAATCCGTCCCACTGCTCGGCAAAACGCCTCAGAGCTGAGTCTCCGTTTTGCCGCACCTCCCTGACGATGCGCTGTGCCTGGCTGTCGGAAGGGCCAACCTGCTGTCCGCGGGCAGCGACGCGCTCGATTATCTCGGAAGCTTCAGGGCCGGAAACGATCCGCATCACAGGACCACCTTGTTCAAGGGATATTCAACAATGCCTTCGGCGCGAGCTTCCTTGAGGCGAGGAATTACATCCCAGGCTGCGCTCTCATCTATGATGGTGTTCACCGCCACCCAGTCGTCATCGCTCAAATGCGAGATCGTGGGCTTCTGCAGCGCTGGCAGGACACCCAAGACGGCCGTCAGATCGCCCTTACGGACATTCAGCATGAGGCCAACCCGGTCCTGGGCTTCCATCGCGCCCTGCAGCATGAGAGCCAGGTTGTCGATCTTGCGGCGCTTTTCCCGATCTGCGTAAGAGCATTTATTCGCGATCAGTTGCGTATTCGACTGCAGAACGGTTTCCAGGATGCGTAACCGATTCGCCTTCAGAGAGCTTCCCGTCTCCGTAACTTCCACGATCGCATCGGCCAGCATGGGCGGCTTCACTTCCGTTGCGCCCCAGGAAAACTCGACACGCACATCCACACACTTTTTCTGAAAGTAATCCCGCGTGACCTTCACCAGTTCAGTGGCAATGATGCACCCGGAGAGATCCTCCGCGGTTTGCGCTGGAGAATCTTCAGGCACCGCAAGGACCCAACGAACTTTGCCGCGGCTTCGCTTGGCGTAGATCAAATCGCTGACTGTGGCCACTTCCAACCCGCTCTCGATCACCCAATCGAGACCGGTGAGGCCGGCATCGATGGCGCCATGCTCGACATAGCGCGCCATCTCTTGCGCGCGGATCAGCATGCAATCGATCTCCGGGTCTGCTGTAGTGCCAAAATACGAGCGGCCGTTGGTATAGGTGGGGAGCCCGGCCCGGGCGAACAACTGCAGCGTCGCCTCCTGCAAGCTGCCTTTCGGGATTCCGACGCGGAGCTTCATCGCGACTCCCTCGAAGTAACGACCTCAGCTGCCGATAGCGGAAGCAGTTCGGTGAAGCAGGAGCGAGTTCCGCGATGGCAAACTACTCCTGCACCTTCCACTTCCACGCGGAGCAGGAGGGTGTCACGGTCACAATCGGTGCATGCAGAAATCACTCGCAAACGGTTGCCGGAACTCTCGCCCTTGGTCCAGAGCGTGTTGCGCGTCCGGCTGAAGAAAGTCACGTAACCGTTCTGCAGGGTCAGATTCAGCGCCTCGCGATTCATGAAGCCCACCATGAGAACATCTCCGTTGTGCGAGTCCTGAACAATGGCAGGAAGCAATCCGCTCATCTTGTCGAAATCAAGTTCGTTTATCAATGGTCCTCCGAAAATAGAAAAAGCCCGCTGAGCATTTCGCTTCAGCGGGCCTGATTTCCTGATAAGTGCTTGGCTATGAACTCTGCAATCTCAGGTGGACTCCCGCCGGCGCGCCATGGGCGTGATGATGATGGCCGTGATGACGGTGAGATTGCATCGCATTCAGATTACGGTTGCACGCGCGGAACCGTCAACAACTTTCAGCGGCACAGTGCAATCGTTTTTTGGATACTTCAGATCGTAAAAGTGAATTGAAGGAACGTCCGCGCCGGTGTCAAGACGCTTTCGATCCCGCAGATTCGGCCTTGATTTCGGCCGCCTTGCCGCCGTGATACACGACCACCAGCGGCTTACCTCCGTTGGGATAATGTACTGTCTTTTCCTCCGAACTGCTGCCCGCATCGGGCCGGCCCATTCCGATAGCGAAGACCGCCTGCATCTCGTTCATGCCCGGCTTGACCTGATGTTGTTCCACCGCCTGCCAGACATCCGCGGGCCAGTGCTTATACAGCTGATGCGGGTCCTCGATATAGAACATCTCATCCGAATAGATTTTGTATTCGCCCTCGGCTTCATAGCCAATCGGCACCGCGAAGTTCTTGCCGTCCTTTTGAAACACAGCCATGACCTGGCGCTTTTGCGGGCCCTTCGGCGGAGTTACCGTCACAACGTCGGTAATGGACACCTTCTCAATCGGTCCAAGCAGTCCTGCGTCATGTCCGAATTGAACGCGCTTGCTTCCCGGGTCGTAGGAGTAGTAGGTGTAGCGATAACCCTCCTTGACCCACTCCGGTTGCTGCGTCAATTGTCTCGCGGACTTGAGATCGTAGGGATAGAGCTTCTTCGGACTGACGTAATAATCGGGATTCGAGTATCCGACGTTGCGGGCCTGCTGCTGTTTCTCGACAGCGACGCGGTCCTGGTGGCGCTGGTAAAAAATGTATCCCGCTCGAGCAGTAGCGATCGCCAACAAAAACCACAGCGCCAGCCGGATTCTCTGTTTGGTTTCGGAGCTCAACATGCAGTGAATTTATCAGACGACGCGATCTTCGATCGGTGAGCCCGGGATCAGCGTATCCGTTGTACACTGAATGCCAGGAGCAGTGAAATGCCGGTCACGGAACAAGATGTCCTGAGTGCCTTAAAGAGTTGCTACGATCCGGAGATTCCGGTCAACATCGTGGATCTCGGCTTGATCTACAAGGTGGACTTCACCCCCGCCGAGAGTGAAAAGCAAGACGTGTCGGTGGACATGACCCTGACCGCCCAAGGATGCCCTGAGCATGTCAACATCAGCATGCAGGTAAAATCGCGCCTGGAACAATTGCCCGGGGTCCGCAACGTTGCGGTGAACGTAGTCTGGTCTCCCCCGTGGACACCGGAGCGCCTTAGTCCTGAGGCGCGCAAGCAACTGGGGATTGAGTAGGAATGCTACCCATCACCCGCCGATTTCATCCCAGGAATCGACGGCACTTCGACCGGCGGCTTCGCTAATCCGCCTGCCGGCTTTCGCTGCCATCTCCATCACCTGCATGCCCCTGTCGAAATAATCCGGCAATGCCTGGCGCACTTGTTCAAACTTCTCAGGGTACTCGGAGGCGAGGACGGCCAGGCCTGCCCCCGTGGCCAAGACTCCTGCCGCATAACGGTTCTTCATAAACAAGAGTGCCCCTCCTGTAATGCACCCGAGTACGGCCGCCTTTTTCCAGCTATCCATCTGAACCCCCAGTAATGTTCTGCCTTTGATTTTACCCCAGAGCTGCACTACTTCATTGCAGTCGGAAAGGCTGGCTCGGTGCGCGCAGCAACCTGTATACTCCGTGCTTTCGTGCCAGGGGGAAACGGATGTCCTTGTCAGGATGGCGTGAGTTCAGACTTGGTGTTGCATTCGCCTTTTTCGCTGCAACCCTTTTCGCAGAAACGAAACCTCGAGCTCGTGATTCAGGAGTTCCCTTCGATGGCACACCGGGAGCTTACAATGCCATCACCGACGTCAAAGGGGTTGAAGTCGGACACACGACATTGATTTCAGGGGAAGGCAAGCTTGAGATTGGAAAAGGCCCGGTCCGCACCGGGGTTACGGCCATCCACCCACGCGGCAAAAATTCCAATGACGCTGTGTTTGCCGCCTGGTTTACGCTGAACGGCAATGGAGAGATGACCGGGACCACATGGGTCGACGATTCCGGATTTTTGAACGGACCCGTGATGATTACGAATACCCACAGCGTGGGGGTGGTGCGCGACGCCGTAATTGCGTGGAAGGTAAAACGTGGTACTCCAGACATGGAAGGCTATTGGTGGTCGCTTCCGGTCGTGGCGGAGACCTGGGACGGTTATCTCAACGACATCAATGGCTTCCATGTAAAGCCCGAAGACGCATTTCACGCGTTGGATACAGCGCATTCCGGCGCGGTTGAAGAGGGGAACGTCGGCGGCGGAACGGGAATGATCTGCAACGAATTCAAAGGTGGCATCGGAACCAGTTCCCGCGTGCTCGACAGCAAGGGCGGCGGCTATACGGTTGGGGTGCTGGTGCAGTGCAATTACGGTTCACGTGAACAGCTTCGGATTGCGGGCGTCAACGTTGGGCGTGAGATCCCCGAACACACGGTTTGGCAGAAAGACGTTGGTTCCATCATCGTGGTAGTTGCAACGGACGCCCCTCTGATTCCGACGCAACTCAAGCGCATCGCCAAAAAAGTCTCGCTAGGATTGGGTCGTGACGGCAGCTATTCCGGTGACGGCTCCGGAGACATTTTCATCGCCTTCTCCACCGCAAACCCGGGCGCGGTGAGTACGAAGGGAGTCCATCAACTCACCATGCTGCCCAATGATTCGCTCGATCCCATTTTCCTGGCGACCGTCCAAGCTACGGAAGAGGCTGTCGTCAATGCGATGGTTGCAGCCGAGACGATGACCGGAATCAATAACCATACGGTGATTGCGTTACCCCACGAGAGGATGCGAGAAGCGCTCAGGAAATACAACCGGCTGGTGAAATGAGTTCGGGTTCCTGCCCGGCGTAGGACAAGTTCTCTTTTCTAATCGGCAACCGAGCAACTGACTAGTTAGTTATGGCCGCCCGCTCCGTTGCCGCGCCGAAAATCTTCCGCTTCAATGCCAAATCTCTTCAGCATGGATTGCAGAGTGGTCCGCTTCAATCCCAGGCGAGCCGCTGCTCCGTCTGCGCCGGCCAACACGCCGTTGGTCTCACGCAACACATGGATGATATGTTCACGCTCCATTTCGCTGAGATCATCGGGCGCCGAATCAGCTGGGGCCTCGAGGCCTGCGGGAGGAGCGGCCAGCACATTGCCGGTAGTCAAGATAATCATGCGCTCGATCATATTTTCCAGCTCACGAACGTTGCCCGGCCACTTCCAGTTCGTAAGAATGCGCATGCTCTCGTCGGGAATTATGTCGACATGTTTTCCCATTCGCCTCGCATGCTTTTCAACGAAATGCTGCACGAGGACCGCGATGTCCCCTCTCCGCTCCCGCAAGGGGGGCAGCTGAATGGGAAAGACATTCAGGCGATAGTACAAGTCTTCGCGAAACTTCTTGTCGAGCACATCCTGCAGCAAATCGCGGTTGGTCGCGGAGATGATTCTGACGTCCACCCGCAGTGTGTGAACGCCGCCCAGGCGCTCGAACTCACGATCCTGCAGGACGCGTAGCAACTTTGGCTGCAACTCCTGAGGCAACTCCCCAATCTCATCCAGAAACAACGTTCCCTTGTCGGCTAGTTCAATGCGTCCGATTTTCTGGCTGACCGCACTCGTAAATGCCCCCTTCTCATGTCCAAACAATTCGCTTTCCAGGAGCCCCGAGGGGACGGCAGCACAATTCAGCTTCACAAAGGTCTTGTCCCGGCGTGTACTCAGCGAATGCAGCGAACGAGCCACGAGTTCCTTGCCGGTACCGGTTTCACCCAGCAGCAACACAGTGGAGTCAGTCGGAGCCACGATGCGGGCTTTCTTCAGAACCTCTCGCAGTGCGGGGCTTTCTCCAATAATGTGTTCAAATCCCAACTCGGTTCGGATTTCCGTCTCGAGATATGACTTTTCTTGTTCCAGTCGATCTCTGGAAGCCTGCAACCGGTCCGCCAATTCGCGAATTTTTGCGATGTCCATGCAGGCACCGGTAATTCCCACCACGTTTCCGCGGCTGTCGAACAATGGCTCGATACTCACATCGAATACGAACCCCTTGCCTCCATTGCGCACGGCGACTTCGTCACGGAGCGCGAGACCCGTCGTTAAAACCTGGCGTTTAAGGCTGGTAAGGTTCGCGGATTTTCTGGGGCCAACAATTTCTTCATCTGTTTTGCCCAAGGCGTCAAGTTGCCAGTACAGTTGCGGATTGTAGATCCACGTATACCGCAGGTCCCGGTCCTGATTGAAGACGGTAATGGGGGAATCCTTCAAGGCAACGCGGAAACGTTCTTCACTGCGGCCCAAATCCTCTTCCCGGCGGAGGAGGTCCTCTTCTGCACGCTTGCGCTTACTGATGTCGATGAGAGTACCGTGCGCCATTTGTGTGCCATCAGGGCCCTCGAGCAAGCGGACATCAAATAGAACCCAAACCGGTGTGCCGTCCTTGCGGCGAAGTTGCATCTCCTGCTCACGCAAAGCACCCTCACGTTTGAGTTCTTCCATCACGGCCTGCCGCTGCGCCGGATCGAAATAAAAATCCGCAGCCTGTCGGCCGTGAATTTCTTCGGCGCTGCCATAACCGAGCATGCGGGCCCAGGCGTTGTTGCAGTCCACGATCTGGCCGTCGAGGCTTGAGATTACGACCCCCGCCAGATTCTCTTCAAAAAGCCGGCGATAACGTTGTTCGGACTCGGACAGTGCTAGTTCGGCTTTTCGGCGCTCCGTAATGTCATGCGCCATTCCTCGCACCACCGGACTCGTGACTCCCTCAGTACGAAGAGTATTGTTGTATTCCCATATACGGCGCTCTCCGCTCCGCGTCTGAACCAGCAGGAGTCCCTTCTCCGCACCAGTAATTTTGATTCTGTTCAGGTAAACATCGAACAGGTCCCTATACTCGGGCACAATCAGGTCTCGCATCGGCATATTGAGAAGTTCCGCGGGTTCGTATCCCAGAATACGTGCGGGAGTTGCATTCACAGATAGCAGTCTTCCTGCTAGATCGTGGGTGCACACGAGATCTTCGCTGTGCTCCACCAGATCACGGTAGCGGTCCTCACTCTGGCGCAGTGCCTGTTCGGCTTTGAATCTTTCGCTGACATCTCGCGAGACTGCAATGACATAACCGCGGTCGAGTTCGACATATTTCAGACTTGCTTCAACTGGATAGGTAGATCCATCCCTGCGCTTGTACAGCCGGCTTACCAGGAGTGGCTCCCCGATCTTGAGATTCTCCAGCATTGCGTGGCAGGCCCCTTCGTCCGCAGTGGCATCAATTTCGGAAGCCTTCATGGAGAGCAATTCCGCCCGGGTGTAGCCGAGGTCGCGGCAGGCGGTTTCATTCACATCGAGTACGCAACCCGTCTCAGGATCAATGACGAGCACGGAATCATTTGACGCGTCGATTAGTCTTCGAAAGAGCCTCAGGGAATGCTCGGACTGCCTCACGTCTGTCATATCCTGCAAGACGCACGCGACGCGGTCGATGCCATGTTCACCTTCGATGGGGAAATAGCTGATCAGCAGGTCCCTTTCGCCCCGCACCGGATATTCGTAACGCATTTCGTACTGCACGATCTTGCCCGCGAAGCATTCGTCGAGTTTTTCCTTCACCGAGCTTTCGAATACACCACCATTCAACACCTGACGCACGTGGCGGCCAATCACTTCCTCCCGTTTCATCCCCCGGTACCCTAAGAAAGCATCATTGGCGATCAGATACCGGTAGTCTTTGTCGATCACGACAATCATTTCCTGCAACCCCTGAACCGCCTTCTCGAACTCCTTTAGCCGCTGCGTTCGCCTTCGCAGTAGATTCCCGACGAAGCTCATACCCAGGCCCAGGACTACAAAAGGCAACACGCCTGCAACGCTCTGCACGTCAGTAATCGCGATCGCATGGCGGGGCTCGAGAAACAAATACCGGGCAACGAGAGTGGAGACTAACGTGAAGAACATGCCCAGCCACAAACCGTCAAACATTCCGACCAGCAGAATGATGGGAGTAAACAGCACAAAGGATTCGGCAAAGCCGAAAGCGGTGCCAATGGGGTATGGAATCAACGCGGCGATCACCACACCCGCCAGCGCCATGACGAATCTTGAAGACCTGCGTGCTAACAATCCCGCGGCGAAAGGACGGGTCCGTCGATCGGCAAAACTCATAGCCAACCTTTCGAATTGAACTCGGGCCAGCTTGGGGCTGGCGTTGGAAGTCGTCAGCAGCGCCCAAGCCGTGCGGCACGCTTTTTCCGCATTGGAAGCGTCCGCCTTACTACCTGATCACAAGGACCAAGCTCAAAGCTGTGTAGGAATAGTGCGGGAACCTGCAGGGCGGGTCTGTGACTCGAATCACAAGACGAGGCACTACTTGTGCCAAAATGGAACTCAGCATAGCAGGGCGATTCGCTTAAAGATCTCCCTTGAAGCAGCGCCAGTCTGCTCTT